>CAZMAF010000003.1:0-52756 GCA_964564225.1 uncultured Lachnospiraceae bacterium | reverse complement strand
AAGCGGCAACCTCGGGGTGATGGTATTTCACCGAAATACCCGCTTCTTCCATCAGAAGACACATTTCGGAGCGACACTCATACGAAGTATCGTAGGGCTTGGCAATATGATACGCTTTCTGCTTCGGCACGACATTGCCAAGTCCCTCCTCCATACTGTTCCAATAGGACTGCTTGGCATCTACACCGTAAGCCGAATAGTTGGGACTGACCTCCCAGCCGACGTTATCAAAGAGATAAAATTCAAATTCAGGCAGAATAAGCATCGTATCGGCAATACCGCTTTCTCTCATGTAGTTTTCAGCGGCAAGCACGATATTGCGGGGATACTGCGCGAGAGGGCGGTTCGCGGGGGAGTCAATAATCATCGCGTTACCGCTCATCGTCAGCGTGGGAATTTCGCAGAAAGGGTCGATCATTGCCGTATCGGGATCGGGAATGAAGACCATATCGCTCTTTTCCACCACCGCGTACCCGTAGTTGGAGGCATCAAAACCGATACCCTCCTCAAGCGTTTTTTCGGAAAAATGTGCAGCGGGAATGGTGACATGACGGTACTGACCGTTGATATCTACCATCTTGAAATCAATCATCTGAATACCCTTTTCGGCAATCAGATCGAGAATAGCTTGTACCTTTGCATTCATATTTAAAATCCTCCCTTAATTGATACTTGTATTGTACTAAACACCATACCTTTTGTCAAGTTTTTTTCTTATGCTATCCAAAAAAATATTGAAAAAAATTCCAAATATACCCAAATGCAAAATATTTTACGCCATCCGTCATGATGTATTAAAGAGCTTTTTCACCGATTCTTGACAACAGTCGCGAAATATAGTATAATAAATTGAATGATTATGCAAATTACCCTTGAAATGAGGAAAACCTATGAAATACGACGTTATCATTATCGGTGCGGGACCGGGCGGTATTTTTACCGCTTACGAACTGCTTGAAAAAACAAAGCATCTGAAGATTGCACTTTTTGAGCTTGGAAATTCCCTTGAAAAAAGAAGCTGCCCGATCGACAACGTAAAAATCAAAAACTGTATCCAATGCGCAACCTGCGCCATTATGAACGGTTTTGGCGGCGCAGGCGCATTCTCGGACGGCAAATACAACATCACTAACCAATTTGGCGGAACGCTTCACGAGCATATCGGAAAAACCGAAGCGCTCGATTTAATGCGCTACGTCGACAAGATCAATCTCTGCTACGGCGGCGAAGGCACAAAGCTCTACTCGACCGCAGGCTCATCGATCAAAACACTCTGCTTACAAAACAAACTTCATCTGCTCGACGCCTCGGTACGCCATCTCGGCACTGACAAAAACTATATCGTTCTCGAAAATCTCTATAAACGTATGAAAGACCGCGTTGATTTCTATTTCAACACACCCGTGGAAACGATTGAACAGAGCGGGGACGGCTATACCGCCAAAACGAAAAAGGGCGATTTCACTGCCCCCTACTGTATTGTTTCAGTCGGCAGATCGGGCAGCAAATGGATGGAAAAGGTCTGCCGCGAAATGCATATTCCCACCCTCTCAAACCGCGTTGACATCGGCGTACGGGTTGAATTGCCCGCCAAGATATTCGAGCATCTCACAGGCGAACTCTACGAAAGCAAGATCGTCTACCGTACCGAAAAATTCCAAGACCTCGTGCGTACTTTCTGTATGAATCCACACGGTGCCGTCGTTGCGGAAAACACCAACGGCATCGTCACGGTCAACGGTCACAGCTACGAAGACCCTGCAAAGCACACCGAAAACACCAACTTTGCCCTTCTTGTAGCCAAGCATTTTTCCGAGCCCTTCAGGGACTCGACGGGCTACGCCGAAAGCATTGCCCGCCTTTCCAATATGCTGGGCGGCGGCGTTATGGTACAGCGCTTCGGCGACCTCATCCGCGGTCAGCGCTCCACCCCCGCACGTATTGCCGAAAGCTTTACCGCTCCCACCCTTGCGGCAACGCCCGGCGACCTCTCGCTTGTTATCCCCAAGCGCATTCTCGACGGCATCATCGAAATGATTTATGCCCTTGACAAGATCGCCCCCGGCACTGCCAACGACGATACCCTCCTCTACGGCGTCGAGGTCAAGTTCTACAATATGGAAGTCAAGCTTGACGAAAACCTCGAAACACTTTATCAGAATCTCTATATCATCGGCGATGGCAGCGGCGTTACCCACTCGCTCTCGCACGCCTCAGCAAGCGGCATTCACGTTGCCCGAAGCATTGCCAAAAAAATCAATGACAAAGGATGTTGACCCATGCGTGAAATTTTAGAATTTTTAGAACGTTATTTTCATATATTCATTGAATTTCTGATCCTTGCGGTTGAGATCGTAGGCGTTGGCATACTCATTTTTGCCGCCGTCCGCGCGCTGTACGAGCTCTTTCGCCACAAAGGCATGGTCAAGCTCGACCTTGCAGAAGGCATCGGACTCGCCCTTGAATTCAAGATGGTGGGCGAACTGCTCCGGATTATCGTTGTGCGCGAGCTTGAAGAACTTGCCATTCTCGGCATCGTAATTTTACTGCGCGCCGCCATCACTTTTTTGGTGCATTGGGAAATTAAAAACGAAAAAGAGACAGAAAAGCAAAAAACAAACGCTCAATAAACCGTTTTAAAAGGAAGCTTATGAAAAAATTACTGAAAGCACTGATCGGAATTGCCGTCCTGTTCGGCATCGTCGCACTTCTTTGGTCACTGCTTGCACCGCTGATCAGGAATGAAATATTCAACATGATCGGCAATGCTTTTGAAACCACCACCGACAGCGAAGAAATACCCGAAGGCACCTACAAAATTCCGGTCCACGTCTATTTCCAGAACGTCGATGACGGAAGCTATGAGAAAAGAAGCGAAACCGTCAGGTATCTTACGTCCGGATCGGAACTAACTTACACACCCGAAGAATATGACTATTACGATATCGACACCGAGAAGTCCGTCCTTTCGGCAACGGACGAAGGCGACGTCATCGAAGTCTATTACACCTGTGAAACCTGCAAAATCTTTTTTGACACGGGTGCGGCAACCGTGGTTGACGGCTATGCCATTCAAACGATCCGCAAAGGACAGCTGCCGATAGCGCCCACCCTCTCACTCAAAGGCTACACCTGCGTCGGATACGATAAACCGATTGAGCCGGTCTTTGAAGACACCGTCTACACGGCAAGCTTTGAAAAAACGAACTATCGCCTTTTCCTCTATGCCACAAACGATACGACACTTCCCGACAGCTTTGTCCGCAACGAAAATGCAGATGGCTGTTTTGAAACGACTTATACCTTTGAGGATACCGTAACGATCCCCCAACCGCAAAGCAAAGGCTACACCTTTATCGAATGGAATACCTCGCCCGACGGCAACGGCGAAACCGTCAATGAAATCAACGTCGGCACGTATGCCGACACCGCTCTCTACGCCATCTATACCGTCAGATTCTACTCGATCGGTTTTGCGACGGTTGACGGTATCAATTATCCCTCTTATTACCTGCAGTACGGCACGCCCGTCTCTGCCCCCATCATCGCGCCCGAGCATCAGAAAGCGGGCTACGGACTTTATTGGTATACCGACAGTACGTGGACAACACTTTACGATTTCCGCACGATGCCGGCGGACAACGTAACGCTCTACGGCAGATGGGAAGAAGACACGGGGACGGGTTTTCTTTCCTGGGAGCATGATAAAATCAGTGAAAATACGATCGACTCCCTTGAAGAACTGACCGATCTTCTTGATTACGTCTTCTTTCACAATATTCTTGAGCCGATCTGCGTGGAGGTCACCTACGCAGACAAAAGCGCCTTGGAACTTGACATAAAGGAGGCTCATCAGAAGCTACGTGAATTTCGCTCAGGAGACTCGCTCTCTTACGGAATCAGCTCGTCGGGCATGACAAAACCGGGCGCAAAGTGCCTCTTGTCCTTGAACGTCAATACCCATTATCGCAACACGGAAGCAACCAAAACAACGGCTTCAACCGGTCAAAAAGCCTTAACCTATCTTGCCCCGTCCGTCACACCGCGCGGTGAAAACTACACCGACTTCTATATCGACAAGCTAACCCTGAGTTACCCCGTCAGTACCTCCAATCAGCTTCTCTACGTCGTGGAGCACGGCTACCGCCCGCTCCCCGAAAAAGACTCACCTGCTGAAACAGTCTATCTTGCAGCGCGCAAGCTCTTAAATGAAATCTTGCCCCAAAACGCAACGGCGCTTGAAAAAGCGGAGCTGATCTATAACTACCTCATTACGTCAATCGAATACGACGACAACGCTGTCAGCATCACGCAGAATAATCCCGACGCGCACTGGCCCGAATACGATGCCTTCTACCTCGAAGGCGTATTCCTTCACCAAAAAGCCGTCTGTGACGGCATCTCATCGGCATTTTCTCTGCTTTGCAACATAGAGGGTATACCGACCGTCAAAGTGATTGGTGACGACCATGCATGGAACCGTGTGAAAATTAATAACCGCTGGTATGTCGCCGACCCCACCTTCGGCAATATGCACATCGTGGGCAAGGATTACTCCCTTGCGGATCACTCGCACTTTTTAATTTCCGATGCCGACAAGACAACTCTCGGCAATACGGGATGGAATTACCGTTCCATCACCGCCGATAAAACCTACGGCTATTTTGAAAACAAAACCGTTACATACAACAATCGCACCTTCGACTATAAGATCGACTCCGAGACAGAGCTTGCCAACTTCTTGGAGTATATCAACTCACTGAGCGACAATCCTCAAAACGCGACCGTTAACTTTACTTGCAGCATCAAGGATTTCAGCGCCGCCTTTAATACCGCATTACGAATACTCAAAATACGCGGAATAACTCTGAAAATCGAGCCGCAAATCTATTTACGCAATCAGATCTATCAATTGGTATACCTCGAAGAAACGTCAAAAAATCCCTATTCCATTCGGAATAGGGATTTTTTTAGGTGTTATGTACGTTGTAAAGTATTATGTTCTGACAATCTGGAATTTAATTGCCGTACGCGATTCATCGCCAACGTCTACCTGCGTAAACGTAGGAACGCATGCAATTGAAATACCGTCCTCTGTCAAGAAAACACCGGCAACCGCAATCGCTTTGACTGCTTGATTGACCGAGCCCGCACCGATAGCCTGCAGCTCAACATCTTTGCTTTCACGCAGAAGACCGGCAATTGCACCGGCTACCAAATTGGGATTGGATTTGGCGGAAACTTTGAGCAGTTCCATAGTACACCTCGCTGTTTCGGGAATAAAGGTATTACTCGCCGATTGTCGCCGCATACTGCTTTTGGCCAAAAACCTATTTGTCGCCAAAGAAAGCTTTTGCCAAAATTCTTTTTCAGGAAAAACAAATTTCGCTAAAAAAGTGTAACTTCTGTGGCGTATATTTATTATACGCTAAAAATTTTAAAAAAGCAAGGGGTTTATGAAAAATTTACCCTTTTTACCAATTCGATTCTCTTGTTTTGTTGGTTATATACAAAAATTACGCTATTCATCGTAATTTCTCCCGTAGCAAGCTCAAATCTTTGCGGCATTCCTGTCTTCATACGCTGTATAATCGGCTCGTATTTTACGCCGAGCGCCGAATTCTGAACCCCACACATACCGAGATCGGTAATAAATCCCGTACCGCCGGGCAGTACGCGCTCGTCTGCTGTCTGAACGTGCGTATGCGTACCGCAAATCACGTTGATCCTGGAATCAAAATAATGCGCCAGCGCCGCCTTTTCACTCGTCGCTTCGGCATGAATATCGAGAATCGACAAGTCGTACTTACCGCGGTTTTTTTCAAGTATCTCATCAACCGTATCAAAGGGAGAAGCAAGCGGCTCCATAAAAACTACGCCCTGCACGTTCATCACGAGAACGCGAAGTCCCGCTGCCTCGGCAATCATATAGCCGTGACCGGGATTGGTATCAGGATAATTCGCAGGACGAAGCAGATTGTCGCAGTCGTCAAGATACGAATAAATACCGCTTTTCTGCCAGATATGGTTACCGCTCGTGATTACGTCTACCCCCGCCTGAAAAATCGTTTTGGCAGTAGTTTCCTGAAGTCCGTTGCCAAGATCGGCATTCTCGCCGTTAGCAACCACAAAAGATATCGCATACTCCTTGCGGATTTTCCAGAGATTGCGGCACAAAAAATCAACCGACTGAGGGCCAACCACGTCGCCGATACATAAAATATTCATACAGTGATCCTTCCTTCTTTGCAAACCGAAAGGGGCTGTCAACAAATCCTGCGACTTGTGGAACAACCCCTCTTTTTCATATAATAAAATTTCCGACAGCGGAAATATCGCTTTTCACAAGTGACTCTATATTATTATATGTTTACCGTCAAAAACGGAATTTATTTTGCATAATCAATTACGCGGCTTTCACGCACGACGTTGACTTTGATCTGACCGGGATATTTCAGCTCGGCCTCGATCTGCTTAACAATATCGTGTGCAATGTTTATCATATCCTTGTCGCTTACCATATCGGGCTTGACAAGAATACGGATCTCACGGCCCGCCTGAATAGCAAACGAGCTTTCTACGCCGGGGAAGCTATTGGCAATTTCTTCAAGCTTCTGAAGTCGCTTGATATAGTTTTCAAGATTTTCACGTCTTGCACCGGGACGGGCTGCCGAAATGGCATCTGCCGCCTTGACGATGAGCGCAATAACCGTCTTGGGTTCTACGTCGCCGTGGTGCGCCTCAATTGCATGTACAACGTCACGGCTTTCCTTGAACTTCTTGGCAACGTCAACGCCGATATGGACGTGCGAGCCTTCGGTTTCGTGAGTCAGAGCCTTGCCGATGTCGTGAAGTAAGCCTGCGCGCTTAGCCACCGTTGAATCAACGCCCAGCTCATCGGCAAGCATACCCGAAAGAAGCGATACCTCAATCGAATGATCGAGTACGTTTTGTCCATAGCTCGTACGGTAACGGAGTCTGCCGAGCAAACGTACAAGATCCTGCGGAATACCGTGAATACCGGTTTCAAAGGTTGCTCTGTCACCCGCCTGCTTGATCGAAACCTCGACTTCTTTCTTTGCCTTTTCAACCATTTCTTCAATGCGGGTAGGATGGATTCTGCCGTCTGCGATCAGCTTTTCAAGCGCAAGTCTTGCTACTTCGCGACGAACGGGATCAAAGCTCGAAAGCGTGATAGCCTCGGGCGTGTCGTCAATGATCAGATCGACGCCTGTCAGCGTTTCTACCGTGCGGATATTTCTGCCCTCACGGCCGATGATACGACCCTTCATATCGTCGTTGGGGAGCGGTACAACCGAAACGGTAGCTTCGGAAACGTGATCGGAAGCAAGACGGGCAATTGCAAGCGACATAATATTTTTCGCCTTGTCATCAGCATCCTCACGGAGTGCTCTTTCGATTTCAAGCAATCTTTCCGCCGCATCGTGACGGGCTTCTTCTTCAATTTCGGCAATGATCTCAGCCTTCGCCTGAGCGGCAGTATAACCCGAGATCGTTTCAAGCTTCGCAAGTCGCTCAGCCTTGAGAGCTTCAAGCTCCTGACGGATTCTATCGTTTTCCTTCAGCTTCTTTTCGAGCAGCTGCTCTTTGTTTTCGAGATTTTCAAGCTTTCTGTCAAGAGCCTCCTCACGCGATACGCAACGGTTTTCAAGGCGCGTCAATTCCGCGCGGCGATCTCTGACTTCTTTTTCAAACTCTCTGTTCTGACGGACGATTTCTTCCTTGGCTTCGAGAAGTGCCTCTTTTTTCAAGGTTTCGGCAACTCTGCCGCCTTCTTCGCGAATTCTTGCCGCTTCCTGCTCTGCCGAGCCAATCTCCGCTTCCGCAAACTTTTTGCGGCAACGAATACCGAGGAAGAAACAAAGAATACCAACGAGAAGCGATGCACCGACAGCAATGCCAACGGTAGCGCCGATCCCAAGAGCAAGAGATAGTAAAGTGGGATAGATCATATTACACCTCCTTAATGTTGAATATGTCTTTTGTCAATGAAAATTCTTTATGTGTAATACCGCAAAAAAGAGTACTATTACGGCATATTATCACAATTTATATTTTAATGCAGAAACTCGCGTTTGTCAAGAGTATCAAAGCGAAAATTTTTGTTATTTTAAGAGTTTTAAAGAAAAATCATAATTTCCCATATAAAAAACCAAGCCTATCTTTTTTCTACACAGGAGGTACTATGAAATCACCCGTTACGTATGAAACACTCGTAAAAAAACAAACAAATCTTGTAAAAAGCTTTCGTTTTATCCGCTGCCGCACGATTGGAAAAAGCTATTTCGGCGCGCCCATCGAAGCGCTGTCCTTCGGATGCGGCAAAAAAACGCTCGTTATGACTGCGGCGCACCACGGAAGCGAGCATCTGACCGCGGCGCTGCTTTTGGATTTTGCCGAGGAGCTTGCCCTCGCCATTGAGTCGGGCGACCGCCGCTTTGCCCTCGATCTGCGTTCTCTGCTCGAATGCCGCAAGCTCATTCTTCTTCCCATCGTCAACCCCGACGGCATCGCCCTTGCCACCGAAGGGCTCGGCAGCGAAACACCGAATGCCGAGCGGCTTCTCCGCCTGAATCGCGGCAATCCCGATTTTTCACGTTGGCAGGCAAACGCGCGGGGCGTTGACCTCAATCACAATTACGATTATCGCTTCGGTGAATACAAAATCATCGAAAAAGAAAAGCGCATCAGCGAAGGGCCGACGCGCTATGCGGGGGAATATCCTGAAAGCGAAAGCGAAACACGTGCCGTCTGCCGACTTTTGCGCGAGATAAGCGACTCGCTCGCGGCAGTTTTGTCTTTTCATTCGCAGGGCGAAGTCATCTATTATCACGATGCGCCCAATACCCGCCACGCCGCCGCCTTTCTCTCGCGCACGACGGGCTATGCGCTCGAAAAGGCAGAAGGACTCGCCGCCTACGGCGGTCTCACCGATTGGCTGTCAGACTTTTCAATTCCCGCCTTTACCCTCGAGATCGGCAAAGGGCAAAATCCACTCCCCGATTTTCACTCGCCGCTCCTGTATGCCACCCTGCGTGAAACCCTCTTTCGCTCGCTTGCATTCTTTTGATGAATCGAAGAAACCTTCAGATTATGCCTTTTTAAGAGTATTCTCACCCTGTCCCGAAGGTTTTTGAAGGGACTTGGGGAAACTTTTTTTCAAAAAGTTTCCCCAAGTAAAACTTGCTCCAGATTTTAGTCGATACCTTTGCAAAAACTTTCAGACTTTGTCTTTATCATAGTATCCTCACCCTGTCCCGAAAGTTTTTGAAGGGGCTTGGGGAAACTTTTTTTCAAAAAGTTTCCCCAAAAAAGATTTTCTATGATTTTATCAAATTGATCGCGCCTTTTTCACAACGGATGACAATTTCGGTATACTCGCCGCCATTGTCACCGTCAAGGGTAAAGGAAAGCGGCACGGACGAGCAGATTCTGATTTCCTTTGCCTGTGTCAATGTCACAAGCTCATTATTAAATTCCTTCTGCGCAATCGAACGCACAATATTTTCAAGATCAAACAAATGCTTCGGACGCGACACTGTCATAAGCTCAAGCTTGCCGTCGTCAAGAAAAGCATAGTCGATCGGCAGCTTCACAAGCCCGCCGCCAAAATAATGGGTATTTGAAATCGAACAGAAGGTAATATCCTTCTTTTCCATCACCTTGCCGTCGCATTCAATGGTAACGTCATAACCTTTCAACTTGAGAAGCTCCTGCGCGCCGTTCAGAAGATAAGCAAAACCGCCAAAGATGTTTTTTACATCCTGCGGCGTTTCATAGGAGGTTCGGGTAAACGCACCAAAAGAAGCGTTATAGATAAAAGGACGCCCGTTCAGCACGCCAACGTCGTGAGGCTTTGCCGAATTGCGCACGACGTAAAGCGCCGCCGCAGCCATCGACTTGGGAATCCCCAGCGTTGCCGCCACGTCGTTTGCCGTACCGCTTGGAATGTAACCGATACGGATCTTCTCGCGATTGGGATTTTCCATAATCCCCCGTACCGCGCCCGACAGCGTACCGTCGCCTCCGCAAACGATCACGCGCGTAAACGGTGTTGTCTGCGCCGTTTCCACAAGATCATCAGTCGATTTCGTCAGATGTACCGTCAGCTCGTATTTGAGCGAAAGATTATTCACAATATCGAAAAAATACTGCTTTGCCGCCTGTTTTCCCGAAACGGGATTGACAAGTAATAACGCTTTTTTCATATAGAAACCTCCCTCCGAAAGATACAAAATACTACCCTCATCGAATACACGCCCGGACAACGGCGCGCATTCCATCCGCAGCTCCTGTCACAATAATATTCTCACATATCATTTTTTTATCAACACTTTTAACAACAATATAGAATTGTGAGGAAATCAGTCCTTGATAATAAGGGCTTCTATTTCCACCTCGGTAATTTCATAGAGACCGGGCATACCCGACACCTCAATATCAATGCTTGCAACCTCCGGATCATTATCCAAGGGTTGTGTATAACCTACGCATTTACCTACGAGGGGCTTAAAGCCGCCAACCAGATGCAGCTCAACCTCATGCCCTCTTGCAGCAAGCATTTTTTGTTGCATTTTTGTTATTTCCATGCTTGAACCTCCTCGGCAGGTACAGTGTGCGACTTTATTTTTTTCTGTTGCACAGCGGATGCTGAAACGCCGTGTCGGTGTTACGCTTCCGGTTTCCGGACCTACGGTAAAACCAATCACTTTATAAGCGTTAAATTGGGATTGGCGTGGATGTTCAAATTACACCGCAAACACGCCACTGACGCCCGAGCAGCGTTTGCCCCGCAAATCAAAATCCGAACGTTCCCAAGCTATCCGCGCAAAATTTCCGTCCCAAAACCTCTGTAATAAGCATATGTTCATGTGTTCATATTATCACGCTTTTCCCCTGCTTGTCAAGCTATTTTTCAAATTCATCAACCCAAAATAATCACCCTGTCATCCCATGAATGCAAGGCAAAATCCATACACGCTCCCCAACCTTATCATCATATCGCTTCCAAAACCAAAACCTGAATGGCAACCGCCCTTTGCCCTTCTCTTTCGATTCTACAAAATTCACGCAAAACGTATGCTATACTGTGAAAAACGAAAGGAGCAAACCGCTATGCAACGTGTGATTTACGGCGACGTCTTTTTTCTCGTCAATTTTTCGATGGACTATCTCGGTATCTATCTCGTCAGGAAGCTCACGCACAAACCGCCCAGACTGTTCCGCGAGCTTGCTGCCGCTTCTCTCGGCGGACTTTACGCGCTCATCGCCCTCTTTATTCCGCCGACCGCCGAAACGATCTTCACCTTCGTTATGCCCTTTTTGATGGTACGAATTGCCTTTTCGCACCCAAACAAAAAGGAGCTGTTCAAGGACGGCGTCACCATGTTCGGCATCTCGTTTGCCCTCGGCGGCATTATGACAGCCGCCTATTACGGCATCGGCAAATTTCTTTCATCACACGGCATTCTCCTGAACGGCTCGCCCGAAACAGTCTATTCCGACCTTCCCTTACCCATTATCGCCCTGACCGCAGCCTTCGCCGCCCTCTTTGCCTACCTCTGGGGCAGACTTACCAAGCAAAGCGTCAGCAAAAAAGAACTTGAGATCACCGTCAAAGCCGAGGGCAAAACGGTCACCATCAAAGCCCTCTGCGATAGCGGCAATCTGCTCGAAGATCCCCTCACACGCCTGCCCGTCATCATAGTAACCAAAAAGGCTATGGAGCAAATTCTGCCCCATAGCCTGAAAAAAATATTTTTCAACAGTGTACTCACCGCCGACCAGATCTCACCGCGCATGATGAAGAAAACGCGCTTTATCCCAACCTCGACCGTCACGGGTGACTCCTTGCTCTGCGGCTTTATCCCCGACAGTGTCACCGTTGAGGGCGTCGAAAAAAATGCCTGTCTCGCCCTCGACAAAACCGCCAACGACTTTAACGGCACCGATGCAATCTTACCAACGGTGCTGTTGGGGTGAACTATTACTTATAACCCCAACCCTTTACCGTCAGCTTTCTGATTGATGATAAAGGGTTTTTATGTAAGTTTGTGATCCTTCCGCAAGACTCATGCGAAAACCGACCTTCTCAAAAAGGCAGTTCTCCGCCAAAAAACGCCTCAATTGCCTGATTAACCATCACTTTCGCAACTGTTGGTTGCTCTTTCGGCATTTCAAATCGAAAGTAAGTACAACCGTCGGGACAAGAATAAGCTGTCATATACAAGAAAAACCGTCAAAAAACACTTGCAAAACCACAACTTTTTTCGTATAATGAGTACAATGAAGAAATCAAGGGGGTACGTATGACAGTTACAAAGTGGTTAAAACGAAATGCGCCTTCACTTTCAGGCAAAACCGTCGCAATTACCGGCGCAACGGGCGGACTCGGTCATGCGCTCACCGAAATACTCGCATCGCTCGGCGTCGATCTCATCCTGCTTGACCGCAATCAAGATAAATCGAAAGCGCTTGAGGACAAGCTGAAAACCGCCTGTCCCGACTGCCGCATCACGCGCATCAAAATAGATATGGAAGATTTTAATACCGTAAAAGCGGTCACCGAAAAGCTTCTCGCCTCGCCGCCCGATGCACTCATTTTAAATGCAGGCGCATATCACATTCCGCGCCGCAAGACCTCGCTCGGCTATGACAACGTCTTTCAGATCAACTGCATCGCGCCCTATTATATGGCAAGAAAACTCGAAAACGCCATCACCCGAAAGAATGGCAAAATCGTCGCCGTAAGCAGTATTGCCCATAATTACTCAAAATCTGACGAAAACGACCTCGATTTTTCAACGAGAACGAAACCGAGTCTCGTTTACGGCAACGCCAAACGCTGTCTGACCTACGGACTGTTTGCCCTGACCGAAAACACCGATGCTATTGCCGTCGCGCATCCCGGCATCACCTTTACAAATATCACCGCCCACTACCCGAAGCTCATTTTCGCCATCATCAAACACCCGATGAAGATTGTTTTCCACAGCACAAAAAAAGCATCGCTTTCGATACTTAGCGGACTTTTCACAAACTGCCGTAAAGACGAATGGATCGGTCCGCGCCTATTCAATATCTGGGGTGTCCCCAAAAAACGCCCCCTCAACACCGCTACCCCCGAAGAAGCGGCAGTCATTGCCGAAAGGCTTGAAGAAATTTATCAAACCCTTGCATAAATGCTGAACCGAATTACCAAACGCAAAAAACGCAACTCTCGGAATTTGAGAGCTGCGTTTTTTTGATAAAATCCTATTAATCCTCGCGCCTTTGATCGACGATATCGACGTACTTCTGATAAAATTCGCCAAATCTGCCCTCATCGAGCGCATCGCGTATACCCTGCATAAATTCGTTGTAGAAATAGAGATTATGTACAACCGCAAGGCGCATACCCAGCTCCTCATGCGCTTTAAAGAGATGTCTTAAATACGCGCGGGAATAACTCTTACAAGAAGGACACTGACAATCGGGATCAATCGGACGGTCATCCTCGGAATATTTTTCATTGATAATATTGATCTTACCGCCCCAAGTAAAAAGATTGCCGTGGCGGGCATTTCGCGAAGGCATCACGCAGTCAAAAAAGTCAACGCCGCGGCTGACCGCTTCAAGAATGTTCTGCGGCGTACCGACACCCATCAGATAACGAGGCTTGTCAAAGGGCATATACGGCTCAACCGCATCAATAATGCGATACATATCCTCTGCCGACTCACCGACCGCAAGACCGCCAATGGCATAGCCGTCAAGATCAAGCGCCGCAATCTCTTTCATATGCGCAATACGCAGATCCTCATACGTCGATCCCTGATTGATACCAAAGAGCATCTGATGCGGATTGACGGTATCGGGAAGCGCATTGAGTCTATCCATTTCCGCCTTACATCTGACGAGCCAACGAGTCGTTCTCTCGCAGCTTTTCTTGGTATACTCGTACTCGGCAGGATTTTCGATGCATTCATCAAATGCCATCGCAATCGTCGAGCCGAGATTAGACTGAATCTGCATACTTTCTTCAGGTCCCATAAAAATGCGCTTGCCGTCGATATGCGACTGGAAGGTGACTCCCTCCTCCTTGATACGGCGAAGCTTCGCCAGCGAAAACACCTGAAAACCGCCGCTATCGGTCAGAACGGGCTTATCCCAATTCATAAATTTGTGAATACCGCCGAGCTTGCGAATGAGCTTGTCGCCGGGTCGGATATGCAGATGATACGTGTTTGACAACTCAATCTGACAGCCGATCTCGCGAAGATCATCGGTCGATACGCCGCCCTTGATTGCGGCACAAGTGCCGACGTCCATAAATACGGGAGTCTCGGCGCTGCCGTGTACGCTTTCAAAATGACCGCGACGGGCTTTGCCTTCGGTTTTTAATACTTTAAACACTATTGTTATCCTCTTTCATCAGGTTCTTTTAAAGAATTTTTCCATATCGCGGCGCGATAACTCGAATGCAATCGGTCTTCCGTGCGGACAGTAACGCACGTCAGGATTTTTCAAAACCTCCTCAACGAGCCACTTGATATTTTCAGGGGTATCAATGATACCCGCCTTCATAGCCGCCTTACAGGATGCCTGATAAAGCGCCTTTTCATAAAAGGCAGCCCCGGTCGCATCAGTCGATGCCGTACCCGAAGCAAGTCCCTCGGCAAGCGTGGCAAACAAGGTCAACGCCTCATCATTTGAAAGTCCTTGCGGCATCCCCACAATGATCGCGCCATGGTCGTTTGCCATAAAATCGAAGCCAAGCGCAAAAAACTCCTCGCCGTATTCACCAAGCGAAGTCAATTCCTCTTTGGAAAGCGACACCTCGAGCGGAATCATCAAAAGCTGCGTCGCAAGCGACTGACGGCTTATTTCGCGATTTTTCTTCATTTTTTCAAAAAGCAAACGCTCATGCGCCGCGTGCTTATCCAGAATAAGCGTGGTGTCACCGACCTCTACCATAATATAAGCGTGAAAAGCAATACCGATAATACGGTAATCGGGCAAAACCGGCGTTTTACCCGCAACCGTTGGTTGCGTTCGGGATATTGCATCCTGATTGGATTCATCACTTGGCGTTAAAACGGACAGCCCTTTCAGGAAATCTGTTCCCTCAGCCGATCTACCCGGCTCTGAAATATTAACAGGCGCTGTCGGCGCTATCGGAACGGTCGACGCTATCGGAACGGTCGGCGCTGTCGGAACGGTCGGCGCTGTCGGAACGGTCGGCGCTGTCGGAACGGTCGGCGCTGTCGGAACGGTCGGTATTGTCGGAGCAGGCGGAGCCGTCGGAGGTTCAGCCGTATAAATACGATCGGAAACGACCGCCGTCGCAATCGTTATTACCTCATCAGGCAAATGCTCCTTGGGAATATCGGGTGTCGGCGTGTCTTCAAGTCTGTCGGGAATCGGCACGAACGCATTATAAAGACCGCGCTCGGTAGGTGTTACACGGCGAGGCTCAAGAAGGGGCTCGCCCGTAACAAGAGGATCAGACAGCGTATTTCTGACAGCGCAGTATACCGCATCAAAAACCGCGCGCTCGTTAGAAAATTTAACCTCCAGCTTGGTAGGATGCACGTTCACATCCACCCAAGTAGGATGAATGTTGATAAACAACACGCAAAAAGGAAATTTCCCCACCTCGCAATAAGAGTCAAAAGCCTGCTCGAGCGCCGCCATTGCCGTTTTGGAACGGATATACCGTCCGTTAACAAAAAAATTCTGTCCGGAACGATTGCTCTTAACCGATTCGGGACGTGAAATATACCCCACGACCTCAATACCCTCGGTCATATTGTGTACCTTGACGAGCTTATCGGCAAACTCCTTGCCAAGAGAAGCGTAGATCGCCGAGATCAGACGGTTATCACCGGGCGTTGCAAGCTTCATATTGCCATCAACAATCAGCTTAAAGGCAATTTCGGGATGCGAAATGGCAAGCTTTTCGACAATACCAGCCACCGCAAGCGCCTCGGAAGCATCACGCTTCAGAAATTTGCGACGGGCAGGAACGTTGGCAAAGAGATTTTCAACAATAACCGTCGTACCGTTCTGACAGCCAATTTCGCTGATGTCGGTCATTTTGCCATATTCCGAAACGAGAAGCGCGCCGAATTTCGCCTCGCGCGTTTTCGTCATAATACGAAGCTTTGATACCGAAGAAATCGCCGCAAGCGCTTCACCGCGGAAGCCGAGCGTCATAATGCCGTCAAGATCGGCGGCAGTCTGAATTTTACTCGTCGCGTGCCGTTTGATCGCAATGGGCAGATCTTCCACGTCAATACCGCAACCGTTGTCACTCACGCGAATAAACGAAATACCGCCCTGCTTGATCTCGACGACGATCTCCGTCGCCCCCGCATCAAGCGCGTTTTCCAGAAGTTCCTTCACGCAAGAAGCGGGACGCTCTACAACCTCGCCTGCCGCAATCAGATTTGCCACCTGAAAATCAAGTACCTGTACCTTTGCCATCTGCCTCACCGCCTTTCATTTTTATCATTCGTTATTCTTCGTTATCCCGCGAAGCCTTCTTGCGTTTGCGGCGCAGAACGAATTTCTTTTCGGAAGTCTTTTGAGAAATACGACTTTCAATCGCCTTCGCCGCATCGCGAAAAGCGAAGCCGGGCATATTAAACGTGACGTTTCGCGAAATTTTGCCCGTTTCATCCTCTTTTTTCTCGGATTTGACGTATAAAAGAAGCGAACGCGCACTCATGCTTTTTTCCTTGCGATTTACCGTAATCTGATACGGAAAGAGCGATGCGATAACGGCAAGCTCGCCGATCGTCGCAAGTATTTTGGTAGAAAGCTCGGTTTTATGATTCATAACGTTACTCCTTTAACATAGTTTTCAGCTCGTTTAAAAAAATCAGCGCCTCAAGCGGTGTCAGAGATTCCATATCGGTCATTCTGATCTTACGAATCACGTCATCCGCAATCACATCGGCAAAAGAGACCGTATCAAGATCACCCTCCGCCTTCATCGGACGAGGCTTCCTGTCGAGCGTTTCCAGTGAAGACAACACCTCTTTGGCGCGCTTAATGACCGATTGCGGCAAGCCTGCAAGCTGCGCAACCTCGATACCGTAGCTGTCATCCGCCGCGCCTTTCACGATCTTTCTTAAAAATACGATGCCGCGATCCTTTTTCTTGGCAATGATCGAGTAATTCACAATGCCCTCAACACTGCCCTCAAGCTCGCAAAGCTCGTGATAGTGGGTAGCAAAAAGCGTTCTTGCGCCGATTTTCTTGCTCGCCGTATATTCAGCAACCGCCTTGGCAATCGACATACCGTCAAAGGTAGCCGTGCCGCGCCCGATCTCATCGTAGATGATAAGACTCTTGGGTGTTGCGTTTTTCAGAATGTAAGAAACCTCGGTCATTTCCAGCATAAAGGTCGATTGACCGCTGGCAAGATCGTCAGACGCGCCAACGCGCGTGAACAGCTTATCGACAATCCCGATCCGCGCCTCTCTTGCGGGCACGAAAGAACCGATCTGCGCCATAACGGCAATCAACGCGATCTGTCGCATATACGTCGACTTACCCGCCATATTCGGTCCCGTCAGTAAGATCAGGCGGTTATGGCGCGTATCAAGCAGGGTGTCGTTGGGGACAAAACCGCTGCCGTCGGAAAAAGCCTCCACGACGGGATGCCTTCCCTCCTTGATCTCGATCACGTCTCCGATATCGACCTCGGGCTGTATATAATGATTCTTGACGGCAACCTCGCCGAGTGAACGGTAAACGTCAATTGTCGCAATCAACTCCGCCGCCTTCTGAATGCGGCGCACGTTCTCGGAAAGAAGCTCGCAAACGCGCTTGAAAATCTCGTATTCAATCGCGTGAGAACGCTCAGATGCCGATAAGATCTTACTTTCAAGTTCCTTTAATTCGGGCGTGATATATCGCTCGCCGTTTGTCAGAGTCTGCTTTCGGATATAGGTTGGCGGCACGCTATCAATATTCGATTTCGACACCTCAATATAATATCCGAAGACGCGGTTATAACCGATCTTCATCGTTTTAATGCCGGTTGCTTCCTTTTCACGACGCTCAATCTCGTCAAGCACCGCCTTGGAATCTTTTGTCAAACGGCGAAGCTCGTCAAGCTCGGGATTTACACCCTCGGCAATAAATCCACCCTCGCGCACCGAAAAGGGAGGGTCCTCGACGATCGTTTTGTCAACGACCTCATAAAGATCCTCAAGCGTGTCGATCTCAAAAGCAAGACGGGTTAACTCCTCACCGTTCGCCTTGGAAAGAAGGCGTTTAAGCTCAGGCAATACCGCCGCCGTCGCCGCAAACGCCCTCAGCTCCTTACCGCCTGCCGTGCCGTATACGATGCGTGTCATAATACGCTCGATATCAAGCACGGGACGAAGGACCTCGCCAACAGCTTCGCGAAGCATGTATTCACGGTAAAACTCGGCAACCGCGGACTGTCTTTTCAAAATGACATTGGCATTCTTTAATGGCAGCTCCAACCATTTGCGTAACAGGCGTGCGCCAAGCGCCGTTTTGGTTTTATCCAATACCCAAAGAAGCGTGCCTTTTTTCTCGCGGCTGCGCATGGTTTCGGTCAACTCTAGATTGCGCCGCGAATTGTGATCGATTTCCATAAACTCGCCGCTCTCATAGATCATCGGCGTTTTCAGATAAGAAAGATCTGTCTTTTGCGTATCAATCAGATAGCGGCAGAGCGCCGAAAGCGCATTCTGGATCATTTCATCTCCTGTTACCGCATCGGGTTCAAGGGCAAGCGCTCCCTTGATATTCTGCCGGATCGACTTTTTTTCATATACTGCGCCATCCATCACAGAAATTGTGGCAGACAGCGTCTTTTTCAGATAGACGAAAAGCTCGGAGCTTTCAGACAACCGTCCGTTAACAAGCACCTCGCGCGGCAAATAAATCGAAAGCTCGTTGATCAATGACGTCACACCGTCGGGAAGAAGCGTTGCGCGAAGCTCACCCGTCGATACGTCGGCAAGACAAAGAGCGGAAACGGTAGGTGTCAGAAAAATCGAGGCAAGATAATTATTTCGTCCTTCGGGCAATTGCTTCGAGTCGGTCTGCGTACCGGGCGTGACGATGCGCACAACTTCGCGCGTAACAATCCCCTTCGCCTCGGCAGGATCTTCAGTCTGCTCACAGATCACAACCTTGTAACCGCGTTCTACCAGCTTGCCGATATAGCTTTCCGCCGAATGATAGGGAACGCCGCACATCGGCGCGCGTTCCTCCTCACCGCATTGACGGCCCGTCAGAACAAGCTCCAGCTCCTTGGAGGCAATCTTGGCATCGTCAAAAAACATTTCGTAAAAATCGCCAAGACGGAAAAACAAAATCGCGTCCTCGTGCTGCTTTTTCACTTCAAGATATTGCTTCATCATCGGTGATAACGCCATATCCTCACGTCCTTTCTCACGTTTACTTGCTTGCATTGATAAACGCTCTGTCACAAAGTATCATGGATGATTCAAAAATAAATTTATCACAAAAATCCGCTCTCGATGCAACCTGCGGTTGCGCCGGAATTTACCGCTTCGCCTTAGTGACAGCCGCCGCAGGTCGAACAGTCATGCGTACATCCCGCAGGCGATTCGCCCGTAATCTGCTCGGTAATCTTGTCCATAACCTTTTTCAACGCCTCGTTGAGCGCATTCTGCGATGCCTCGATCTCAACGTAGATCGGATGGTGGGTAATCATCTCAAAAAGCTCATCAATGCGCGCATCAATACGCTTTACCAGCTCGTTATCAATATCTTCTTTATTGGCTTCCTGCTCAAGCAACATTCTCTGTACGTTATACTCACTGAACGCCGTTCTGAGTTCAACCGACTCATTGAAAGCCTCTCTTGCTTTGAGAAAACGCTCTGCTTCCGGCTCCTGTCTCATTCTCTGACCAAGCATCGTTGCCATTTCCATAATATCCATGATTATATTCTCTCTTTCCTGTCATTAAATTATATCAATTCACCGATCAGCGAATGAATATCGCCCTCGGTGATTTTTACCTTAACCGTTGTACCGACAAGCGACTCGTCGCCGTAAAAATGCACAAGTCGGTTACTCTCGGTGCGCCCTGTCAGGCGTGTTTTATCCGTCTTGGAGTATCCCTCCACCAGCACCTCAAGAATTTTTCCCACAAAAGCGCGGTTTTTTTCAAGATTGACCTCGTTTTGTAAGGCAAGAAGCCGCTCAAAGCGCTCGCCCTTTACGTCATCGGGAATCTGGTCTTCCATCTCTGCCGCTTTCGTTCCCACGCGTTTCGAGAAAAGGAAGGAATAAATATTATCGTAACGCGCCTCGCGAAGCAGCGAAAGCGTGTCGGCAAAATCCTCCTCGGTTTCGCCCGGAAAGCCGACGATAATATCGGTTGAAATTGAAATATCCGGCATCTTTTCGCGCATATAGCGAAGAAGCGACAGATACCGCTCGCGCGTATAATGACGGTTCATTTCCTTCAAAATACGGTCTGAACCCGACTGCAAAGGCAAATGGAAGAATTTGGCAATCTTATCTTCACGTGCCATTACGTCGATCAGCTTAAAAGAGGCATCCTTCGGATGACTCGTCATAAACCGCAGGGTAAACGCGCCCTCGATCTTGCAAATATCGCTGAGAAGATCGGCAAAATCGTAGTCCTCGTATAAATCTTTGCCGTAGGAATTCACGTTTTGTCCAAGCAAAGTGATCTCGCGATAGCCTTCTTTGGCAAGCGCCTCGATCTCCTTGAAAATTTCCTCACGGCGACGGCTTCTCTCACGCCCCCTGACGTAGGGAACGACACAGTACGTGCAGAAATTATTGCAGCCATACATCACCGAAACCCACGCCTTAAAGCGCGATGCCCGCGCCACGGGCAATCCCTCAGGAATATTGCCCTCGTCGCCCGCATCGAGATAAAACTTGCGCTGACGACTGATCAGGCAATCGAACAGAAGCTCAGGGAAGGTATAAAGACGTGTCGTGCCAAAGACGAAATCAACGTAAGGATAGCTTGATTTAATACGATCCTTACGATGCTCTTGGGACACCATACAGCCGCACATCGCAATCACAAGCGATTTTTTCTCTTTTTTAAGATGTTTAAAACCGCCCGTAATCGAAAGCGCCTTCAATTCAGCATGTTCGCGTACTGCGCAAGTATTAATAACAATCAGATCGGCTTTTTTTACGTCATCGGTCAGCGTATAGCCCATTTTCACCGCCATACCCGCGATCCGCTCACTGTCAGCCTCGTTCTGCTGACAGCCAAAGGTCAGAATATGCGCCTTCAAGCCGTCGGGATTCCACTCGCGCACACGCGCCATATAATCATATTGCCGCTCGATCAGCTCGGGGGCAAGTATTCTGTCTTTCATCATAGTATGCTCCAAAAACAATTCACAAATCCTATGCCGCCATCTTGCGATAGTCCGTCATAGTATCATAACAGTATACCACACTTTCCTCCTTTTTGCAAGAAGATGAGCGAAATTTCAAGAAAAAGTAGAGAAAATTTAAGAAAAAAATATACCGAAAATCAAAATATGTTTTGTAAGTTTCAATGTTTTTTCATCTTGGATATTGAAAAAACGCTCTTTTTATGCTATACTAAACTGTAAAACTTCTTTTAAGGAGGCTATTATGATCTTTTGTAAAAATTGCGGCTATATGCTCGATGACGATGCCAGATTCTGCACCGAATGCGGTACGCCCACCGAAAACGCACAAAATACAACGCAAAACGATCCGCAAAACCATAATACACAAAATAACGGCTATCAGAACGGATACGGACAGCAGAATTATTACGATCCCTACAATCCGTATAATCCTTATGATCCGTATAATCCCTACTACCGCCCGCAACCGCGCAAACTTAACGTAGGACTGCTTGTTTTTACGATCATCAACTTTCTGCTTGTTGGAGTGCTTGCCGTATGGCCGCTCGTCATGCTTATCAAAGCGCGCAACGCCCACAGTGATGCAGAGGAAGCTCTCTATCTTGCAAAATGCCAAAACGCTAACAAAGTTTGTCTTGTCATCGGCATTGTTCTGACGGTCTTTGACACGATACTGTCCACAATCAGCATACTCATGATGTAATTCACAGCTTTCAGAAAGGACTACCGACATGATACAGAAACCCAGAGGAACAATGGACATTCTGCCCGAAAAAACGCCCACATGGCAATATATTGAAACAACCGCAAGACGTATCACCAGACAATACGGCTTTTCCGAAATTCGCTTTCCTACCTTTGAATCAACCGATCTGTTTCAGCGCGGCGTAGGCAACACCACCGACGTGGTACAAAAGGAAATGTATACCTTCACCGACCGTGAAAACCACTCCTTTACCCTCCGCCCCGAAGGCACTGCCTGTGTTGTCCGTTCCCTCATCGAAAACGGAAAATACTCCGACACGATGCCCCAAAAACTCTTTTATCTCATCAACTGCTTCCGCTATGAAAAGCCGCAGGCAGGCAGATCGAGAGAGTTTTTCCAATTTGGCACTGAGGTGTTCGGTTCGGCTTCCCCCATGACAGACGCCACCCTCATCTCACTGGGACACACTTTTTTAACCGAACTTGGCATCAAGGGCGTACACCTGCATATCAACTCAATCGGCTGTCCCGAGTGCCGTCCGAAATACCGCGATGCACTGAAAAGCTATTTCGCATCGAAAACCGACGCTCTCTGTGACACCTGCAAGGACCGTCTTGTCTCGAATCCGATGCGTATTCTCGACTGCAAGAGCCCGATCTGCTCGGAAATTGCCAAAGATGCGCCTAAAACAGTCGAGCATCTCTGTCCCGAGTGCGAGGCGCATTTTGCTTCCCTGCAAAGGTATCTCGATGCCGAGGGCATTCCCTACACCGTAAATCCTTTGGTTGTCAGAGGGCTTGATTACTATACCCGCACGGTTTTCGAGTTTATCGCCGACGGTATCGGCGCACAATCGACCGTCTGCGGCGGAGGACGTTACGACGGACTCGTCAAGGAGCTTGGCGGTCCGACTCTGCCCGCCTGCGGCTTTGCCATGGGTATTACCCGACTCATTCTTGCCATGGAGGCATCGGGTATTAAAATCCAATCTCCCGAAGGTCCGCTTCTTTACATCGCGCCGCTCGGTGAAAACGCCCGCGTAAAAGCGCTTTCCATCATATCCGCCCTTCGCAAACAGGGACTTTCCGTTGACTGCGACATCGTCGGCAGAAGCCTGAAAGCACAGATGAAATACGCCGATAAGATCGGCGCAAAATATACCCTGATGCTCGGCGACACCGAAATCGAAACCGGCAAAGCTAATATCAAGTGTATGCAGAACTCGACACAAACCGAGATTGAACTCAGCGAGCTTGAGAAATTTCTGACACAGGTGCAATAACCGCAACTTCATAAAAAACTCTCATATTGGGATGTCCCAATATGAGAGTTTTTTATTCCACAATAATCTGACACATTTTCATGGCATCAAGAGCGCGGGCGTGACTTTCGGGACTCACCCCTGCACAGCAGGCAGAATCCACGATCACGTCGATTTCAGGCAAAGCGGCTTTGATGAGCATCGCGTTCGAGATCACACAAATATCGGTACAAAGTCCGACGAGCGTGACCGATGCGATCGGCTCTTTTTCGTTTTCGCTGACAAGATATTCCGAAAGCGCCGTCGAGCCGAAAGTAGGCTTATCAAAGAGCTTATCGCAGCGCAGAGCTTTGAGTGAATCCTCAATTTCCCAGCCGCGCGTACCCTTGATACAGTGCGGCACAGGCAAAAACCTACCCTCTCGCGTATCAAGATAATCCTCGCCGTGCGTATCGCGCGTAAAAATCACCTTGCCGTCAAAGGACTCGATCTTTTTTACAACACGCGGCAGAATGAGGCGTGCCTCATTCGTGCCGAGTGCCATCGAAATAAAATCGTTTTGCATATCCACTACAATGAGAAAATGCTGCATAGCCACCTCTTATTGAAAGACAACCTGTACCGTACCCGCGTGAGGCGAGGAGTACCAGCTGTACGTCGTGCCGAGAAGCTTCGCTTCCTTCGAGGAAAGCTGCCCCTTAACGTCAGTCAGAATACGCGAGAACGCCGAACCGCGCAGCATGGTATCGACCATGTAGCGCATCGTAGCAGAATCGGGACAGCGGAAATAGAAGACGAAATCGCCCATTTCCTTTTTGTCGTAATTCTTCACGGCGTAAATGAGGGCTTCCTTAATCTTTTCCTCATCGTAACGGTCAAAATAACACTTATGCATACGGTGATATTCCAACTTGGTATATCGCATTTCTTCAAGGAAGGGATAATACGCTTTTCTCGGCGTATGCATCTTCTGATCGTCCTCCGAGCTGGTTTTCCGGAACTCATGAATCGGTACGCAGAAATAATCGTAGAAGACCATGCTCTTCAGCTTATCGCCCGTCTTGGTGTTGGAAGCATCGCCCCAAGTCGCATCAAGATAATAGCATTCCTTACCGATCTTGAGAAGATTGAAAGCGTGGCAGCAGCTCTGTCCGTTTTCACTGATAACGTAAGCGGTAGGAATACCAACCGTTTGCAAGAGATACTGCATTGCCACCGCATAACCGGCGCAAACCACCTTATGCTCCACAAGCGCCGAATAAAGCGAACGGAGCGAATCGTCACGTCCGGTATCGTTATCAATGCCGGCAGACAAACCAATGCCGTCATAGTCAAGCGTAAGAATCAGACGGCGGTAGATCTTCAATACGGCGTCATAAGGCTTCGTCTTGCGCGAAATACCCCTGGTAAACTCTTTTGCCGCTTTCCTGAGAGCCTTTCTCTTTTCAAGAATCTGCTTATGATCAATCTTACCCGATGCATCGGTGCAACGGTAGTTGATTTTGATTCTGACAACCTTGTCACCCTCGGTCCAATAGGTATACCATTTCAGCCAGAACAGCTCGGGATAGTCGCAGCGTACCATCGTAAAGATACGCGAAACCTCCTCACTCGACATACGGGGAACAGGAATATCGCCCTCGTCAATATCGGCAATATGGCGAACGATCGTATTGTAAAGCGCGAGCTGAGGATTCTTCTTTTCACGCTCATCGTAAGGACACAGCTCAAGACCTGTCTTGATCTTACCGTGAAGCGGATTTTTGGGCGCTTTATCCTTCTTCTTGCCGTCGGTATCGTCGGTATCGTCGGTATCGTCAGTATCGTCAATATCGTCGGTATTAACAGTATCATCGTTTTCACTCTCACCGACATCAGTTGTCAATTGATCGACACTGCCGCTCGCCTTTTCACCGAGAAGATAGCGTTTCCAGAAGCGCGGAATCATATCAGGATCGTAAAGCTCATCCGACGTCATGCCATCATCGTCGTCAATGGGATTGATCGGATCAACGTCATCGTCAAGCGCCGCCGTCGCCTTTGAGCGAAGGAAGGTAAAGCTCGTTCTCTTTTCGGTATAGCCAACCTCAAGCACGTAAGCAACGATCATTGAAATCATATCCACCGTATCGGAATCCAGATACTCAATAACCCAGCGCACCGTCTTAAGATTGTTTTCTTCGGGTATATTACCCAACATATCGGGCAGAGGCTCAAACATGTCTTCACTGACCGAAATAAGCGATGCTCCGCTTAAAATGTCATTCTTCGGAAGAAGGAGATACAGTCTTGCCGCGCGGATCTGCTCGGGTGTCATCGAAACGCCGTTTGCCTTCGGTACGATCTTATCCTGCGACAAGAGATAAATCAGCTCCTCGTAATAAAGCTGCGCCGAAGCATAGGGAATTTCATACTTGTTCTGAATCTGCCAGAACTTGATAAGTCCACGCAAGAGACAAACCGAAGCATTGATCTCAGGGATATCGCGTTCAACGAAAATTTTCTTGCCATCACGGTCAACGCGATAGAAATATTCGTTATAAACCTGCTCAGGTGAAAGCTCATACAGCTGATCAAGCTCCGCCTTGATCTCTTTGGGCATTTCCTCGTCAAAAGTCTTATCCCAATACTTCTTAACCGACTCATAGAGCTTATCAAGCATATCGGACGAGGTCAGACACTTCGTCAGACAGTCCATACAGATAAATCTCGACTTATCAAAACGGAAATATCTGCCGCGCTCAAGTCTTTCGTGACAGAAGGCGCAGTAAAGTTCTTCTTCGTCTTCGTCCTCGATCGCGGTCATACTGTCATTCTTACCGTCGCTGAAGAGCTTGTTAAAGCCCTTCAGAATGTGACAGCAGCCGTCAAGGTCGTAAACGCCCGGAAGCTCGTCAGCCCCGAAATAAATGTAATGCTTCTGACCTCCCGCCAGCGTCTTATTCTTTTTCAGCCAATAGAGATAGCCGTAAATGTTCGTTAAGAACTCCTGAATCAGCGATGCTGCCGAATTGTAAAGAAGATCGAGAACACCAACGTCCTCACAGCAGTCATTGATGATAAGAAGACGGATCTCGTTATCGTCGGTAGTAAATTCACTTTCAGCCTTCAGATACGGATATACCGTCTTTACGTTATCCTCGTAGGTCACAATATCACTGCCGCGCTGATAGGAAAGAGGCTCTTTCAGAACAGGACAAACCGCAATACAACGGTAAGCATCAGGGAAAATCGTGCGGATAAATTCATTGAAAACAGCCGCGAGCAGCATGCGCATACCGTCGTTGCAGACAGGGCCTTCGACGTTCGGTTCGGGATTGACCTTGATCGAAAGCGAAAGCATCGGACTGTCCTTAAAACGGCGTTTCTGCTTTTCAACGATCTCATCGGAAATCAGCTTATCACCCGACATACCCGCAACGAAGTCAAGTGCCTGACGGTCAGTAACAAGCGAGTGGTAAGCATACGTCTCACCCTCAACGTAAGCACGCATACGCCATAGCTCAATCGACTGTATCGTACCGCGCGTAAAGGTATCGCGGTGCGGGCGCTCGCCCACCTTTTCGCAATTCGTCACAAGATAGCGACGAAGCGGAACGGTGTCAAGATGTTTCACGTCAGTGATCGACTCCTGACGGAGATAGATGATACGTCCGTCAGGCGAAATCGACTCAATCTCGTAAACGGTATTGTTGTAAAGCATAGTCTGACCCGGCAGATACTGCTGAAATACGCGGGTCGGGAAGGTATCGAGAATGCCGAGCGTGCGGTCGTGCAAACGAAGCTCCACACGGTCGTTACAAAGAAGAACCTTCTCAAATACTTCGCTGATTCTGCCAAAACGGATGCGCGCTTCGGGATTTCTCACCGTCTTTGCACGCTTTTCATCATTGGTGAAGACGTAATAATCGTGTACGTGATTGCCTGCGCTGTCCTTTTCGGAAGTGTTTTCCGTATCGCAAAGAGCGGCAATGACGTAAGCGGCATACTGCTCGGTCGAAAGCTCGTGCGTTCTGTTAAATTCTTCCTGCAATTTATCGCAGAAAGGACAGATCGAGGGAGAAGCGCAAGTGGCAACACCCACCAGAATCGCCTGCATATGACCGCGGAAAACGGCTTCCTTCATGCCGTCGCCCGCCGATGCTTCACAGAATACACGAAGGAGCGAGATCTTTCTCTCGCAGGCATGCTCAGTCACGCGGGGCTGAATGAAAGAACGGTTAACGTAGCGCTCGATATGCGCCATAAAATATTCACGCAGAAGGTAAGGCTTCGATACGATATGTAAGATTGATTCCTCTTTACCGCGGAAACGGGTGAAAGCATAAATCGCCGAAGCAAGATTGTAACGTTCGTCAGTACAAATAAGATAGTTGACGTCGGGAACATCCTTGTGAAACTCGTTAAATTCCACGTCGTGAACGACAAGCTCGTTCTTTTCAACCTTATCAAAGGGCGAGTCAGTCAGAACACGCACACCGTCAACGGCATGATTGGAGGCAAGAGAAGCAATCTTTCCTTCAAGTGCCGTTGCTCTCTGCTCACGGCTCTGATAAATACGCTTGCTCTCTCTGTTCCAGAGATAGTAGCTGACCTTCTCGTTTTCTTCAAGACTCGAATAGTCAAGCACCTCGTCAATGCAGAAGAATTTGCGAAGCGAATTGGCAAAGCCGTGCAGAATATTGCGCGAAAGGAACACGAAACGGATTCTTCCCTGCGTTGCCTGCTGTAAACGTACCGCCATAATGGGACAAAGATAGCTGTCAAGCGTCAGAACGCGGTCAGCATCCACAAAAATCGCATTACAGGTTTCCTCAAAAAATGCGGGAAAATGCTCGATAATATCGTCCGTCTTGAAATCCTCGGGCGAGGCAATCAGAACGTCCGCCTGCACGAGTCGCTGATCGTCTACCGTCAGAACGCGCCAGGTAGCGTCATCCGAACAGCCCGTCAGCTTGCGGAGTCGTTGACTGATATACTGCTTCAAAGGCTTCACACGGCTCTTATCTGATACGATGAAGAGCTGTCGCTCGCCTGCAAGCAGTCGAATATACGTATACGCGATCAGATATTCACCAAGCTCGGAATAGAAGGATGCCGAGAAGGAAATATGCGAATTGTTAAAGAGCGCGTCAATACCCTCAAGATAACGCTGAACAACATGCCCCGATACACGCTTCATCTCCTCAGAGATATATTTCATCGCAGAGGCATAGGTCTTATTGGTGATCTGATACTCGTTGACTTCCTGAAGATCGGTCGCCGGGAAGAAACGGATGCAGTGTTCTTCACCGTAAGACGAAAGAATTTCACGGCGAAGCGCCACAAGGTCTGCCTTTTTCTTGGTGTCATCCGCCGTCTTCTTCTTTTTTGTCGCATCAGCCGCAACAACACCGTACTTCACGGGAGCTTTCAGCGTATTACAAAGCTCCTGCAAGAAAAGAAGCGATATAAAAGGATAAACGTACAGTTTTTCGGTGATAAAATTGAGGAAGGAATAAAAACCGTTGCCGAGCGGGAAAAATACCGCCAGCATCAGCCCGAAAAAGAGCGCGAAATAAACAAACTCTGTGAGATAAATAAAGAGCTGTAATACCGTCGCAACACGGTGTACCCATGGCTTTGCATACTGATACTTATCACCTTCAAAAAAGAGCCCCAGAAAACGGTTTTTGACGGGAATCAGTACCGTTTCATCGCCCTCGGCGGCAAGAATCAGCGCCTCAAGCATATCGTCGGTCTCGGTGGGCTTTTTCTTTTTATCATCCTCGGAGTGATCAAAAGGCGGTACGTCGTCATCCTTCGTATCAATCAAGGAAGGATCGACCGTATCATCGCCCTCGGTATCGTCATCCTTGCCGGTTTTCTTTTTCTTTTTCTTGGAAGCAAGCCCAAAAAACGCATCCAGAAAACCTTTTTTACAAATCGCTTTGACAATAACGTAAGCATAAATGGCAATCAGATTGACACCGATCACCGAAACAATCACGTAAATGTCAAAGGTAACGCCGGCGGGAATTTTGGCAAACAGCTTTTGTAAAAATTCGGGAGCGGTCACCCAATTCCTGACCGTGCCCAAAACCAATGAAAGAACGGCAAGAACAATGATCTCGACCGCCGCCAGAACCATAAAAATCCAATTTTTACGGTTATTGGGGTGATCGTAACGTAAGGCGCGCGCAGTAGAAATACGCTTAACCTTTTTGGAAAACGGGAGTAAGGGATAGCCGAGAAGGAAAAGAACGACGAAGATGATCAGAATTTTCAAAATCGCTACCACGAATTACACCCCCTTTTCTTTCGGAAACAGACCGTCGATCCTTTCAAGCGAAAAGATGCGGTAAATTTTATTTTCAGCCGCCATGATCGGCTTATCAACGTGAAACTCGCCGTTGATGCTTTCACGGCGCGTGGAATCTACGCTGATATACAAATGGCTCATCATCGTCTTCAGAACAACGGCAACAGCCTCCAGCATTTCGCGGTGAACCGTAACGTTCTTGTAAAGCTGACGGTTGGTTTTATGAAGCTGCTCAATCTGACGGATCTCATAACGGATCGTTTCAATGTCGAGAAGCTGTTTTTCATAACGGTGTTTTAACTTGAAAAACGCCTTTTCACGTTTACTGCAGCAGAGATTATACGCCGACCGCATTTCATTTTCAGCACGGTGCAACCGATTCATAACGGGAAGCAGGTGAACGAAATAGCAGAAAATCAAAAGTCCTGCAAACATCGCGGCAGCAATACCGTAGAGCGTAAAGGAAAGCACGGAAAAGGGCGCTTCATAACATTGCAACGCGGCGTAAGGAATAATCATTGAAAGAAGCATAATCACAAACAGAAGAATATCCCCCACGATATGCTTTTTCGCATCCGCTTTAGCCGTATAATATTTCTCGTACGCCTTATCGGCAAGCTTCTTTTCGGCATCAAAATTCACGCTGACGTATTCTGCATCAAGCGCCGAAGAAAGATAGACCTCCAGCTCCTCGCGTTTTTTACGTGTCGCCTTGAGATAATCGTCCTCCGTAGGACAGCTTTCAAGCGTTTTATCAAGCCGTCCCGAATTTTTCATTTCTTCAAATTCCTGGTCAAGATCAATCGCTCGGTTTTTATGACGTTCACGAATGTAATTATTCATCAAACGGTCAAGCTCGGCAACGTCCTCCTCGCTCATACCCTCGTCACTGTGCGAAGCGCAGGTCAGAATCGTCTGATACATCGCATCCACGCTCTTTCCCGTAGCATAGTTTTCAAGAGGCGTGTCGGCACTTTCGTTTGCAACGTCCGCCGCTTTAGACATGCGGTGCGAACTCTTGATCTCAAGAGAATAGAAACGGGGCTCATTTTCATCCTCAAGCGCCGCCGCGCGCGCTATTTCGATTTTAGAAAAAGACTCACGAAGCAACTCTTTTAGACGGTAAGTGTCAATTTTCGCAATATTAATATCATGTTCACCGAAAGGAATGGTGCGGTCATATTCATATTCGCGAATCAGATACAGCGAAAGCGTAAGATTATCAAAGGCAGCATTAACCGAATTTTCGCCCGTCGTAGAAAAAACGTGACGGATGAGCGAATTATTATCGGTAGAACGCGCGTTGGTCGCCGAAATAAACGTGTCGATACCGACGGAATCTTTGTAGCAGTATTCCTCCGCCGTAAAAACGATATCCGACTGCTCGTTCAGATACAAGCGGAATTCCGTAAACGGTTCTTTGATAACCTCCGCTGCCGCGGCAAGCTCTTTTTTATACGCTTCATAACGTTCAATATCAATGGGATCTTCCGACGTCGGCGAGCAGGGTGGCGTTTTTCTTAAGGTTTTATACGCCTCACTCTGACGGTCGAGCGAGAAAATATGCGCGATCTGCTCGTTCTTGTTCGCGGAGTAGGTCACACTGCCATCGGTATTATTCTGAATATAGTAAACCTCGCACGCAGCTACGCGGCAACCTCGCTTTTGTACCTTATTATATAAATAGTCGGTTAAGTAAAGCTCGAGAAAAGGCTTATAAATATCCACGTGTACCTTGCTCGCATCCTTTTCAAAGGGCAGACGAATACGGTTGTAACCGTAAAAATCTACAATCACGGCAATACGAAGCGTATCCTCGATCAGCTTGTTCTGATCGGCAATAATCGTTTCCGCGCAACTTTCAATTTCCTTCAAAGGCGCGTACATCCAGTGAATTTTCTTATAACCCGCAAGCTCAAACAAAAGATTAGAGTTCAGCGTTCTGTTTTCGGAGGTGTTGATGACATAGGTTATCATAAAGGGTTTCCTTCCTTATTATAAAAGAGCGAAACGAATTGTCATAAAAATGACGGGGCTCTCACCCAAGCCCGTTAAGAGCTTGGGTGAGAAAGTACAAACTTATTCGGTAATAGGAGTTTCGGTAGGTTTATCGCCCGTGGTAGCGGGACGGTGTCTCTCCTCGTAAGCTTTCTTGGCATTTGCCGCCTCAGAGCTCTTAAGAATTTCGGCAAGCGATGCTTTCTGACGGCTACCGTCGTAATCAATCGCATAGAAGCAATCATTCTTGTTTGCCCATTCAAGAACGATCTTGCAGTAATCCATAACCTCGTCGGGATTCTTCGAGAAATTCTGCGTATCGTCGTCATAAACGAACTCGCTGATGAACTTACGGAGCTGCTGCGTATAAACGTCAAGACGACCTTCAACGTCTTCCTCGCTGATCTGCTCGTAGCAGAACATTTCGAGGGCTTCAAAGCCAATCTTCAAAATCTTTTCGCCATCATCGCAGTCACGGTCAGCTTCCTCGGAGGTCTTTACCTTGTACGCGAATTCAAGCAGACCGAGAGAAAGCTCCTTGCAGCCCGAAGCGCCGGGCACGTTAACAAAGAGGTTTTCGCGAAGAGGCTTCACGATCTTTTCATCCTCGGTGATACGTCTGGTGAGATTTTGCGTGTTGCCGATCAGAAGAGGCAGGGCACGAAGACCGTCGCGAACTCTCTTATCAAAGAGCTGACTGCGTTCTTCCACCAACTCGTCTCTCTGACGGAGCCAGCCGACAAGAGCGGCAAGATTTTTCTCGGAAACTGTCTGATTCTTATAATACATAATACGGCTGTTGCCGTTTTCGGTGTACCAGAAAACGCGCTGAGAAGGATTACGGGGCAGAGCCTTAAAGGAAATAAGACCTTCAAGAAGCGTGTAAAGCACCGCCTTGGCAAGCGCTCTATTGTATTCTTCTTCCATCTCTACGTTGATATAGGGCAGGAAGCCATGCTTGTGAAGCTCCATACCGAGGTGAGGATTCCACATATCGGTCTTGGTCGAATACATATTGGCAATTGCCGTCTTATAATTCTGATAATAGATCGCGCCGCTGCCAACCTCGTTGAGCTTTTCAATATCGACGGGCTGAATCGCATCAATCTTACGGGTAACGTAAATCGTTCCGGGAGGCGTGTTGGAAGAAAAAGAAGCGGATGCCTTGATGTCGGCGCTTCTTAAAAATTCAGCAACAAGGTCGGAAGGATTGGTCATATTGCCGGGCAAATAGAACTCCTTGGCGTTTGCAACAAGATACTTACCAAGCGACTCGTGAATCAGAAGCGAGCTGTCCTCCTTGGCTTTCTTAACGTGAAGCGAGGGAAGCGCTTTATCAAGTGTCTTGAAAACGAGAGAGCCGATCTTTTTGATCGAATCTGTCATCGACACACCGCGCTTGGTATAATATTCCACGAGTACCTGAAATACGTTTTTATTTGCCATGGTTTTATAGAAATCGCTTGCCATGATCTGCTTCTTGTATGCCTCAACGATTGCGTCAAAGAGTCCGTCAACCTCAATCGCCTTAGCGGGCGACTCGCCGGCCTTGGCAGAAGCCGCGCTGTAAGCAATGGCAAATACCGACTCGCCGGTCACGTGATCAAGCTCTCTGATGGATTCATCGTTAACGTCCTTATTGGCGTTGTATGCCTTGAACGCTTCGATCTTGTCCTCTGCGGATGCGCATACAACGACAAGCTCAGGGGTATCGTCGTCGGAATGAAGGAGTCTTTCGGTCTTGAGCAACAATCCCTTCTTACCTTCGGTAAAGGTTGCAAAGAACGCGCGGTATTCTTCAAGAAGCGCGTCAATCGCCTTTTCAACCTCAGTCATAACAACACCGGTAATCTGCTTATGTGCCTCGGCAAAGAGCGCGGAATAAATGTGAACGATGTCTTCGCGGAGCTTCTTCGAGTCAGCCGAAGGATCGTTGCCGCCGAATTCTGCGTATGCATCATCCTTATCAAATACAATCTTTGAAAAACGGTCGCTGCCGGTATATGCGCTGGCATGCGTCTTCTTATTCTCGCCGCTTTCGTCAAGCACGTAGAACTTAGCGGGCAATTCAAGGTCTGCGATCTCGGTAAAGGTCGTAACGTCTTCCCAAGGCTTGAAGCCCTTGATATCCTTGCGGATCTGCGTCTTCAGATCGGCAAGAAGCGCAAATGCGGCAACGGGATGGATATACTTGCCGTCTTTCATAAAGAGATTATAGATCATCGAAAGCTCGCGGTTAGCCGTGGGGTTTTCAAGACCAAGACCAAGAATATTCTTAACGATCGATCTTCTCTGATTGCGGATCACCTGAACGGCATTTCTGTAATAGCCGCAAAGCAGATCGTTATAACCTTTCGCGCGCGCGATAAAATCGTTACGGTTAGCCTTCTTCTTTTCGCCGCCGGCAAATATGCCGAGCGAAGGAAGATCGGCATGATAGCCCTGCTTTTCTTCGTCGGTTGCGCTTACAAGCTCGGTAGCCTCAAAGCAATTCAGACGCTCTCTGAAATTCTTATAAAGGCTCTTGAAATAGTCGGGCATACGGTCGATCTGTTCCGTCTTACCGTCGCGCTCAACCGAAACCTTAAGTCCGCGGTCAAGAATACGACAAACGCTGCTGTTAGAGTCATTATTGCGCTCATTGTTGATCGTATTCCGGATTTCGAGCGCGTAGCCGCCGTTAGGCTGAACGAAATGACCGCCCGCTTCCTGTGCCTGAAGCTTCTTATCGGCAACGGCAGCCTCGGTCTCACGGTAAATGGTCAGCCAGTCGCCTTCAACCGAAACCTCCGCCTGCTTGTGCGCAATATAATCAACGATCGACTCTACGGGATATACAAGCTCCGATGCGGCAATCGACGCATAAACCGAGTTATGTTTGTCTACCTCGCTCTTTTCGGTTTCCTTGTTATTGTCAACCGTCTTGAATGCAAGACCGACGTCGGTGCAGATCAGCCTGTAAAGAGCGCTCGCCATAACGTTGTCATGAGCCGCAACCGAGTTAAGTCCGTTCATTCTGTCAAGAAGATAGATTTTATTAAAGGGAACGTATGCGGTATCCCAGTACTTTTCCTCCGATGCATCGAAAAGGACCTTGATGCCACGGTCGTTCGGATGACCGAGACGGAAACGGATGGGGGCTTTGTGCTCACCGGTTCTCACCTGCTTATTATAGCCAAAAGCAACCTGATTCATCGCGTTCAGCTCTTTGAGAATGGCGTACGCATTTGCGTAAACCTTCGTTTCCTGCGCTTTATCGTGCAGATGGGAAATGTAAATGTCGGGGCAAGCGAGCATCGCGTGCGTTCTTGCCTCAACGTGACATTCCTCTTTCAAAAACTTCTTGGCGTAAAGGGTGATCGGAATAAACGAACCCGAACCTGTACCGCCCGCAAGTGAAGCAACCGTATAAATTTCGTAAAGACCGCCCTCACCGCCCTCGGCAACAAGCTCACGCATTGCGTTTTCAAAACGCGAACGGCGTCTTTCGTCAAGCATCAGATTATTGAAAGCGAGAAACGATTTTTTTCTCCATTGATTAGCGCCCGTCGCCATATCCTGATTTCTGTAATTCGCGCCGTCGTGCTTACCGCGCTTTTCCGCCTCATCACCGTAATAGCAAGGGAACCAATCCTCCAGAATTTCGCTGTCAAATCTGTCTACGACCGTACCGACCGTGCAATTATCCGCAAGCGGAATAACGGTAGCGGTTTTCACCCTGCCGATGTCTGCCGCGTCGGTATCGAAAACGATTGCTTTTATGCGGTTGTTCGTCAACTGACCGATCGACCTGATCTTCTCATACAGAAGGTCAACCGCATGGCTGCCCGTACCGCCGATACCAAGAATCAAAATGTTTGTGTTGCTCATAAAATCTACTCCTTACAAATCGTAATATATAGTTTTTTTATTATAAAAATACGGTTTATCCGGCGCTTTCGTCACCGCTTGCTTGCCCGTCCGTTGACAATACGCGGGTAAGCTCCTGCATAATCTTGGTCGTTGCTCTGAAGGGCTCGTCAATCAGAAGCTGACCGTCGTCAGAGAAGAGCGTTTCGGGAATTGCCATAAACGCCTGCGTGTCATTGACCCACGATACGATGTGGTTATACATCGCGATCGCATTTTCGGGATTCTGCGAATTCTTCTTTTCACGCGATACCGTCGCGCCTTTGGCAAGCGCCACGAACAGTTCTTCAAGCTGCTGCATATAGACCTGATAGAAAAGCGTCGGATTGTTGTCGCGATTGATACGGTACTCAATAAGCTCAAGGAAAATCTTATACGCCACCGTAAGAATACGCTCGGCGTCGTTGCAGTCGCGCGAGGATTCCTCGCTCGATTTCACGCCGAAGGCAAATTCCAGAACGCCGATACCGCCTTCGTTGTCGGTGTCCTGTGCGCGCGTCTTGGAAAGATCGGTAAAGAAGCTGTTGCGAAGCATCTTCGTGAAGGGCGAACGCGAAAGCATCATTTCAAGACGGCTTCTCTGGCTGTCGGTAATAATCATTGGCAGATTACGCTTTTGCAATTCAATATCACGGTCAAACGCCGCGCTCCATTCCTTAACGTATTCATCCTGAAGACGAAGCCACGACATCAGCTGTGCCTGATTATTCTTGTCAATGATCTTGCCGTCGGGCGAAAGAAGAATTTTATCCGTGCCGCCTGCGAGAAGTCGGAAGCTGCCGCGGATATTACCGCGCTTTTCGCGATAAGTGATGAGATTGTTCGTCAATGCATAAAAAAGCGCTTTGACAAGCTCCTCGTCACACTTTACTTCCATCTCGGGGTTCATATAAGGCAGGTAACCGCGGCGCTGGAGATTGAAGCCGATATGCGGATTCCACATATCCGTTTCAAATTTCAGGCTGTTGGCAAGTGCCTCCTGATAATAGCTGAAATAGACCGGATTGTTCGACAGCTCGTCAAACTTCGTGATACGCAAGGGCGTAATGTTGGTCTTTTCGCCCGTCACGTAAAGGACGTTGTCGGGTACACCGGGTACGACCGATACCGAAAGCGCGTCATTGCCGGTATACTTCTTCATAAATTGCTCGGCGCAGGATTCCAGAACAACCTGCTCGGTCGCGCCGTTTGCCATCACGGTAATACCGTAACGGTCGGCATCGAGCTTCAGACGGTGCGCCGTATTGCGCGACATCATTGCCACAAGAATTTCGTGCGGCTGAACCGCATCGCCCTTCTTCGGACGGGTATCGACCACGAGCGAAGGCTTGGCGATATCGAGCGCCTTCGTCAGATACTCGCGCAGATTATTTTCGGGATTTTCGTTTTTCAGAAGACTGCTGTTCCAGAGAGCGCGGAAGACGTCGAGCTTGTCAAGCTCCTTATACGCCGACGTGTTGCGGATCGTCTTCTCGTAATTCTTAACCATGCCGTCAAAGAGCGAAGAAAATGAAAGCTCCAGCGATTCCATGCGGGAAATATCGCTTGTCACCTCAGCGGCAAGCTGGGTATAACAAAGCGAAAATACGCTCTCGCCCGTAATATGCTCATTCTCGGCAACCTCACGCTCATCCTCAACGGCAGAACCCAGAACGTTCTGTAAGATGCGTTCCTTTTCTTTCTCGGAAGAATAAACGTTCAGCACGCTGTCCACACGTCCGCTGTCGCGGCGCTTGGCAGTCTTGACTGCCTCGGCAAGGTCCTGACGGGCATCTTCAAAACGGCGGAAGAAATCGCGGTATTTTTCAATCAGACCGTCGACGTAATGCGAAACACGCACCAGAACAGCATACACAAACTGTTCGCGTGTCTGCGCGCGGAAAGCTTCCAGACTGAACGCGGCATCGTTCAGAAGGTAAGCGTTGTCGGTATAAGGATCGGTACGCGCCGAGCGGTATTCTTCGGTCGAACGCGCAAGTCTGTCAAAGCGGTCGTCACCGTACTTGGCATACGCGCTCTTGGCAGCCTTCAGCTTCACGCCGCCCGGCACGCCGCCCGACTGGAATACGCCTGCGGGAAGCATATCTGCCGTTCCGTTTTTCAGCGCCGCCCACTCCGACTTCTTCTTGGGCTGAAGATACGCCGAAAGCTTCGATTTGAAGCGGCAAAGCTGAACCATTGCGGCAACGGGATGAATATATTTACCGTCTTTCATCAGAATATTGGCAATGAGAGAAAGCTCGGTATTGGCAAGGGGATCTTTTTCCTTTTTGAAGGTGAGGATCGCCTCGGTAAGCGAAGTGGTGGAATTGCGGATAAATTCGACCGATGCGGCAAAATAATCGAAAAATCCGCGGGCAAGCATTTCGGCGTTTTCAGCAACCGTATTGCGAAGCGCTGACTTACCGAAAATACGCTCGAAGAAGGATGGACATTTCTCGATCTTCATCGAAGCCATCTGCGCGGCGAGATCTTCACCCGAGGTCGCGCCGTTTGCGGCAAGACGGGCAGAGATCGCATCGGTCAGACGGCGGAAATAAGTGTCCACCGAGGTATACTGTGTTTTTTTGCCTTCCTCGTCATAAACCGAGGTCGTTCTGTCGATAAGATCGGTGACGTTGCCCGTCGGCGTTGTATACTGATTGTTCAGCTCGGTCAGGAGCATATTGGCATACACACCGTCGCCCATAAAGAAACGTGTCTTGCTTTCGCGCGCAAGCTCTTCCTTTTCGCGGATGGCTTCTTCAGTCGCGCGGTAAAGCAGCAGCCATTCGTCCTCGCAGGCGCGATACGCCTTTTCATGAGCAAGATAGTTCAGAATCGCTTCTCTCGGGAAGCGAAGCTCTGCCGTCGAAATACCGGCGTAAATGGCGTTCGAGCCATTGTTCTGCGAAAGCAGGGTTGCAGAATTGTTCTGCACGCTCTGGAAGCGCGCTCCCATCTGCGTACCGATGATTGCGTACATCGAATTTGCCAGAATGATGTCGTGCGCATGAATGGAATGCACGCAAGGCATACGGTCAAGCATAAATACCTGATTGAAGGGCGCTGCGTCGGGTGTCCAATAGTCGGAATTGGAAGCGTCAAAAAGCACGCCTACGTTGCGGATGAGAGGCGAGCCGATGGTAAAGCGGATCGGCGCTTTCTTGTTCTTGCCCTCGCCGTCGATACCGTCGCGGATTTCTTTGTTATAGCCACGCGCCACAAGATTGATCGCGTTCAATTCACGCAAGATCGCATAAGCGTTTGCGTAAATTTTCACACGGTTATCGGGTGATTGACTTTCTTCATAAATCTCGGGAAGCGCGATCATCGCGTTGACAATAGGATCGCGGTTCATCTTTTCGCGCAAGAAACGCTTGGCAAAAAGCGCGATCGGAATAAACGAGCCTGAGCCCGTACCGCCTGCAATCGAGGCGATCACGTAGATCTCGCAAGCCTCGCCGGGATCCTGACCGACCTCCTCAAGCGCTCTGACAAAGGTCGAATACGATGCCTGCTTGTTCATAGCATTCAGAAAAGCAAGGTAACTCTTTTTACGCCACTGCGATGCACCGTAGGTCAGATCCTGCGCGCGCACCGAGGGTATGTCGTAAGGAAACCAGTCGCTGACGGCATCCGCGCCGAGACGGTCACAGACCGTACCGACACCTGCCGTATCCGCCATACTGATACTTCTTGCCTCGCTGATACCCGAAATACTGCCGATATCGGTATCAAATACGAGCGCCGTTACCTTGTTGTCGGCGTTGTTGCCCATTTCGCGCAGCTTATAATAAAGCGCGTCAACCGCGGAGCTGCCTGTTCCGCCAACACCGATGAGAAGAATGTTTTTCATAATGTCCCTTCTTTCATTTTGCGGTCTTTCCCCCTTCAAAAGCCGTAATACCCGTTGCCGTCGGGTAGCTTTTACCAAAAGGAAAGCCCTCTTTTCACTTTTTTATTTTCACGAAGTTTTACTCTCCCGTAAAGAGGAAGCTTTATCCTCCCGGCAAGAGTGGGAAATCTATCGGGCGTCTTCGCCAAATTGCCGATCAGACGAAGCGCCTTCCGACACCCGACGCCGAAGCGTCGGGTATAGAAGCTGTTTAAGCTTTGGGAACGAAGAATACAACGTCAATCAACCGTTCCAGCGTTACCTTACCGCCCGAACCGGTACGTTCGGAGTAAAAAGCATATACGTTATCTCTGCTGAAGCGGCGGCACACACTATTTCTCGGGATGTAATTCGATGCCGCGCCTACGTCGTTATGCTCGATAACGGGCGGAAGCAGATTGCGCAACTTCTCGTTCGTCAAAGTCCTGGGTGTCAGATTCGCAGACGTAGGGCTCGGCTGTTTTGCGCAGTCGCTTACGTAGTGCCTGAATTCTTCGGCAGAGTCGCCGCTGAGATTTCTCACGTTAAAAATCAAAGCCGATTTTTTGAACACTACCTTATCCACCGTCTTATCGAGCGAAGCAGTCTTGCCGTTTGCGCCTCTTTCGATATGACGGAAGTTAAACACAATATGATCGTTAATGTCGCCCATCTCTTTCTGCGCCATAACAGGATAGAAGGGGATAATCCAACGAAGCGGAACAGCGCGCGCCATAAAAGTCATGTTCACGGGCGTGATCTTGACGGTAGGCTTGCCCGAGGAGGTATTACCGATCTGCAGGCAAACGAAATAACCCCTGTCGTGACGGGGTACTTTGGCATTCAAAACCAAACCGAGGAAAATTTGAATCCAAAGTATAATAACCAGAAGTCGCCAGAAATACGACCATCCTGTCGAAGTCGCAAGCACAAACGCCGATTCAACCTCTGCCGAAGCGGAAGCGTTTTCATATCTTGCCACGATCGGCTTGTCACCGCTCGGGATGAACCACGAAGTCAGATGCTCACGCACGAAACCGATATGTCCCGCCTCGATCACAACCTTCACGCAATCGACCGTCTTGCCGTCCACTGTCATTGCGACAATCTCGGGAGTTGACAAATTCACGGGATACCAGAAGTTGTCACACCAATCACTCGTGATCGTCAGCGTACCGACTGTTTTCGTTGCCTCATCCATTTCCTTCTGTCCGAGCGCCACGAGAAGCTCGTCTTCGGTAAGATAGGTGTCGTCGCAAATCACGGCAAAGCACATCTCGGCAGGCGTATTCTGAATATCGAAACGGTCAATGGGAAGCTGATCGTTTTTTACAAGAATAACCTCAAGCTGCGTTGCGGTCAGGATCAGCTTTGCCGTTTTGGTGTCTGTCAGATGAGAATGCGTTTGGGACGATACTGACAGCGTAATGGCGTACTCGGCAGGATTCCGGCTGAGAAGCGCGCCCACCGTATCATAATCGGGAACAAAACTCAGCTTATTACCCGAAACGGTGTATGCCGTCTTATCAATCACCGTATTGCCGAATTTCAATTCATAATCGAGAAGTCCGTTGTTGAAATCAAGCGCCTTACCGTCGGCAGAAAGGGTGAAGGTGATCGCCCGATACTGTCCGCGTTCAAAACCGTTCTGCGTTTTGGTAATCTCGCTTTCCCCTTCAATATCAAGCGCAACCTCCGCGGGATAGTACTGCGGCAAAGCCTGCGCCGAAAGGGTGATGGGATAGTAATTGTGCGAGAGCGAAAGCTCAAGCGAATATTCACCGAAGGGCTGAGAAGAAAGGTCAAGCTCAACGAGATACGTGCCGTCGTCACGAAGCACCGCCTCAGCGCCCGTCAGAACGGTAACGCCCTCCATATTCTTAACGGTGACCGTCGCGGTATACTCCGAAAGCTCGGCAGCCGTCATCGCCGCATTATCTTTTCGGGGCGTAAAGATGCTCGTCGTCTTGTTGGGAGCAGCGCTGTCGGCAGGCGTATGCGTCGCCGTCATGCTGTAACCTGCCGTCGAGCCGATAATCTTAATATCCACCGTCTTTTCAAGGCGGTAAACGCCGTCCATCAGACTGACGTTCAGTTTAATCGGATTAGATCCGACCGAAAGCGTTATCTCATCCGACATTTCCTTCAGCTTATCGGCAAAAAGCGTATTGCCAACGTATACAGTCGCGAAGGTCTCGCCTGGAAGCTGCGCCGCAAGATCGGTGTAGGGCTTGCCCGTCGCACCGTTATACACGCGGTAACCAACCTTGATCTTGTCGCCCGCCGAAACGTACTTCATCACGTCGACTTCACTACCCTCAACCCACTGTCCGTTTTGTTCGTACTCAAAGACGGGGCGTATGTAAAGCGAGGGCTCTGCCATCAGAGCGATGTTTTCCTTTTCCACCGGCGTGTCGAAACAGAGGACGAGATCGCCCAACGAATCGGCGGTATTGAAAAGAATGGGATTTTGACTGTTATCGCGGATAATACCCGTCGCGCCGCTCTGCATACCAAGCTCGGTCGGCGGCGTGATCACACAGTTATCGGGGGTGAAGGTCACGCCCGAATAGATTGCCTTGTTCAAATTGCCGCCGAAATTCTGAACGGCAAAGGAAATGCTCTGCAAGGGAAAGGAAACGTAGGAAAGCTTGACGGTCGCAGTCTTTTTATCGTCTGACAGCGTAATGAAATCTTCCGCCGTTTCATTGAGCGTGTAGCGATCAGACATCAGATTGACGACGTCGCGCATCGAAGCCACGACGTTTTCGGCAGTATTCGCTTTGAATCCGTAAAACCGTCCCGCATAACGGGAATACAAAGGATTCTGCTTTTCGGTTTTATTATCGGTATAAGTCGACTTACCGAGGTCAGCGGCATCGCCCATACCGAGATAGATAATGTTCAGATCGGGGTTCTCGTCAAGCTCGCGCATCATTTCCTCGACAGCGCGCTCGACAGGCAATTCACCGCTGTCGTCGGTAAAAATACCGTCGGTCATAATGACAAGCCAACGCTTGCGATCGCGGTTATCGGTATAACCGTTAATATCATCCGTCTTGAAAAGACGTTCCCGCGCTACCGAAATCGAAGATAGCGGCGTAGGAGCGCCGCTGACCGGAGCAAGAGGCTTGCCTTGTGCCAGATATTCGGAAACGAAGGTCTTGATATCATTTTCCCGATTATCTGAAAAAGTAAACAGCCTGGAATTGCTCACCGTCGCAGACGTTTTTGCATTAACGTTCATCGGCGTAACCCAGAGCTTATCGCTCGAATTCATCAGCGAAGCCAGCATCTGAAAGGCATAGGTTGCGTAATAAGAACGGTTGTCCTTGTTAAGCATAGAGCCTGAGTTATCGTAAAGTACCGAAACGTATTTCTCAACGTAAAGAGCCTGATCGCCGTCGCTTTGAGAAGACGAAGCAGAAGCACCCATCGAAAAAAGCGGCAGAAGACAAAAAACAGCAAGCAATACCGACGTAAGCCTATGTGTGAACTTCAACATAAATATTCCCCCGAGGTACAAAGATAGTTGCAATTTTAAAAAAGAGTCAACAAAGAACTGCGAAATCAAAACACATATTTTAAATAAAATCTAAGGTTATATATTTAAAGAACAGACTTTGTTTTTTAATTATATAATATATTCCGTAAAAAATCAAGAGGAAAACGCAAATTTATTCACATGAACATCAGACTTTCTCCATATTTTTCAAATATTTTTTTAACAAATTACCAATTGCCGTAAATAAATAACGATTGAACATCCTCAACCCCGCCGAACAAAATTGAATTATTTACAGATTATTTACATTTGCTCCCGCGCAAATCGCACGTCAGATCGTTTTGCTCCCCTTTTCAGATCGTTTTGCTCCCCTTTTCAGATCGTTTTGCTCCCCTTTTCAGATCGTTTTGCTTCCCTTTTTTATTTAAAGTCTTTTATATAAAGTTTAACTCCTTTTATACAAGGGTTGCCACTATGCCAAGGTCATCGCTATACAAAAGTTAACGCCGTCGCTCTGTCAGGCTGTCAACTAACAGTTGCACACAAATCCGCGCAAACACGTGTCGCCGTTGTCAACCAAAGGTTGCATCTTTCGCTTGAACACGCATCAACCATAAAAAATTCTGCAAAAACCATTCAGCGCGCATCAAATAAAAGGCAGCAAAGGCAAAAAGAAAAAGCGCCGCAACCTTCTCAGATCCGCGGCTGCTTCACTGCCTGCCGTATTCGCCGGCGGACATCTGTACGCCTTCATCAAATCAGCACCTTTTTCGTCATACTAGCTCCATCGAAGCCGCGTATCACCCGCAGTTAAGTAATCCGGCATCGGGACAGACTTTCGGACAAGTTCCATCAAAGCCGCGTATCACCCGCATATCAAGAGAGCGTTTGTTTTATGTAATGGCAACAAAAAAACCCATTTACCTCCGTGGAGGTAAATGGGTTTTTGAAAAGCGAAATACGATTGCCCGATAATTACTCGGTAACTGCCCACTCGCCCTTGGTTACGTAGAAAATGATCTCAGAGAACTGATACATATCCTCGTTTTCAATAACGAGCATGTAGTAACGGTAAGTCGACGCGGTCGAGAATTCAAAGAATCTTTCACCGTAGTTAACGGCAACAGGCGATTCTTCTTCATACGAGTAAACACGATTCCAATAGTCGCCGGCAGCATCGGCAGCCTCTTCATTCGTGCCATACAGCGTAAACTTCTTTACAACACGGCTCGTATAAGGATCATCGTCGTTTGCGCCCATGAGAGACATACCCTTGATTTCAAACGCAGTGACCTTATCGCTGATCGCAAAAACGATAGCAGTTTCAAGATCGCCCGTGCAGAGCTTGGAGTTAACGTTATAGTCAAAGAGCGACGTATAGGTTTCAGTACCCGACGAACCGGGACCCGAAATACCTTCAAGATAGTTCACGCCATCGCCGCAGAGCATTTCCATGCTTGTAGGAACATCGGGATCGGCAACGATACCCATCTTAGAGGGTCTGTCCCAGGTATAACCGCTACCGCCCATCGACTCGTCAGCAAAGTTTGCCCAGAACTCGATATTACCGGTATTGATGTCAACAATTCTGATGGAAATATTATAAGTATGCTTGCCTTCTACAGGCTCCCACTCACCAAGGCCCATACGAACGTAAGAAGCGCTGGTATCGCCGTACTGGTTAGAGAAATTAACGATCTGGATCTCCACGCCGTCAATCGTAACGATCCACTGAAGGTCAGGATGAGGTGAACGCTCAATTTCACCGGTTTCCTCATTCGTCATCGGAGGGAAAAGGATATCGTAAACGCCTTCAACCGATTCCGTAACAGAGATAATCATTGCCCACTCGTAGTTAAGGGAGGCGTGATGATCTTCAAACATGACAGGCGCCCCATCATAAGCGTAGGGATCAATTGCCCACCAGTTGGCGTCAGGACCGTACATGATGTCGATGCCTTCGCTATAAAGAGGAGTATAGTCGGAGTCACCAGGATTTTCGTCCGTGTTGCCCGTTCCCTCTGTTGTGGTGACAACGGGGCCCTCCGTCGTACCGGGAGTCTGTGTCGTGGTAGTTTCCGTCGTGGTTTCGCCGCCGCAAGCAACGAGAGCAACCAGAACAAGCACTGCCAGAACTAAAAGAAGAATCTTTTTCATACAGTATGCATTCCTTTCTTTCAACCGTTTTGGTTGTGGCATTCATGCCATTTTTAGTAAACAGAGCGCGCACCGCCCTGTTTTCATTGACATTATATCATAACCGTTCCGCTTTTTCAAGGGTGTTTATAATTTTTTTACAAATAAATTTCAAAAATCACGGCTTTATTATAACAATTTACAAAAAACTATCCTCACTCTCAAAGAAGTGAGGATAGCAGATAATCTTAACTCAGCAACGTCAGATCAGCCCGCAATCGAAGCCGTTTCAACGTAAAGAAGAAGTTCGGAGAACTGATAGATCGGACCCTTGTGTTCTCTGCCTTCATCAAGCTGAGGATCAAGGACGACGAGCTTATAATACTGATAATTCGAGGCCTCAGGAAGCACATAGTGACGCTCACCGTAGTTCGTGGCAATAAAGCTGTCGCGGATATCGACCGTCAGAACAGGCTGCCAATCGGCATCTTCATCGCCACTGTCTGCGCCGTAAAGAATAAACTTGGTAATAGCTCTGTTGGGACGGTTTTCGTCGTCATTAGCGCCAACGATCGAAATTGAGGTAAGCGCAAGATTCGGGTTATATACCGAATCGGAAATAGCAAAGATAATATCCTTGGTCATATCTCTCGTGCAAAGCTTGGTTCCTGCGTTGCCATCAAAAATCGCGCCGTAGAATTCGCCCGCCGCAGTTTGTTCAGGTCCGGCAAGAAGCTCGATCATGTCCTTGGTGAGAAGATATTCATCTTCACCTGCACCACCGTCGGGATCGGGAATCATGTCGATTTCCGTAGGAGGCGCAAAGCTGTAAACACCCGCAAGATTGGGGTCGGTTAGATATGCCCAGTAAACAATCTCGTCGGAGAAATAGTCACAGATCTTGAGCGAAATATCGTAATCCTTCGAGCCCTGTTCAAACGTCCAGTCTTGACCAAGGTCCATACGAACGTATACGTAATTGCCCGATGCAGAGTTGTAGAAATTGGTAACAACCTTTTCTTCTCCATTGATAACAAGAACCCACTTGTATTCCTGACGGGCAGGAGCAAGCCCTGTTTCTGTGTCATAATCAAGTACCTCTGCAATAATGTTCTGCTCGGATTCGCACATTGCAATAACTACCGCCCAGTTAAAACCAAGCGCCTCGTGCCAGTTTTCAAAGGCAACGGCACGCTCGCTCATTTTAAAGGCTTCAATTGCCATATAAGGAATATCGCCGTTCAGAATGTTAATGCCTTCCTTATAAAGAGGCTCCTCTCCGTCTTCAATAGGAGTCTCTGTGGTGCTGACGGGCGTCGTGCTGCTCTCAACAGGCTCCGTCGTGGTCGTCGTAGCAGGCGCCTGTGTCGTGGTAGTTTCCGTCGTGGTTTCGCCGCCGCAAGCAACGAGAGCAACCAGAACGAGCGCTGCCATAGCAAAAAGAAAAATCTTTTTCATCGGTATGCAGTCCTTTCTTTCGATCGTTTTCCGATCGTGGCGTTCACGCCTTTTTTTATTAAACAGGGCATGCGCCCTTGCTTTCCTATATATTGTATCATAATCCTCACACTTTTTCAAGAGATATTATGAAAATTTATAAATTTTTAAAGTTTGCTTTTTTCAAAAAAACCAGCAAAAACAGCCTCGCTTCACTTCAAGAAGCGGGGCTGTTTCAAAATGTAATTTCAGCGTGTTAATTACGCACCGGGGAAATTAGTCCTGAGAAATATAAACGAGAATTTCAGAAAGCTGATAGATCTCTTTCGCAGAGTCATCCGAACCAAGAACAATAAGTCTGTAATACTTGTAGTTTACAGCCTCATCAAGCTCGTAGTGACGCTCGCCGTAGTTTACGACGTCACCGAAATCGTCGCTCTTGTCAATTTCAAGAACAGTCTGCCAATCGGCATCTTCATCGCCACTGTCATAAGCACCTTCGATTCTGAACTTGGAAAGAACTCTGTCGGTATGTTTTGCGTCGTCATTAGCACCTACGATCGAGAACGAGGTGACCTGAATGGTCTCTTTCCATACGTCGTCAGCAATCTGGAATACGAGATTCTGAGTCATATCTCTGGTGCAAAGCTTAGTATCGAAGCTATCGTCGAAAACGTTGGGATAAAGCTCGCTCGTAGCAGAACCTACAGGACCGCCGAGAGCTACTACCTGACCGTTGCTCAGAAGAACTTCTTTTTCAAGATCCGCGCCGCCGTTGGGGTCAGCAACCATCGCAGTAGGCGTGGGAAGCGAGAATTCATAAGGACCTGCAAGATCGGGATCGGTGAGCCAAGCATAATAAACGACCGTATCGTCTGCAGCATCACAGATCTGAACCTTGATGTCATAAGCGTGACCGTCTTCCTTGAACGTCCACGATTCAGGCATCTTGCAACGGACCCAGTTAAAGCCCGTTCTGGCTACGCAATAGAATTCGGTAATTTCGATTGCTTCGTCGTCAATAACAAGAATCCACTTGAAATCCGACCAAGGGAATACACGGTCGCTTTCGAGATCATACTCAAAAAGCTGCTCGTTAATCATTGCTTCAACGTCGTCAATACCGAAAACATAATACCAGTCATCGCCGGTATGCCAGTTTTCAAAAGTACCGGCGCGAACGCCGCCGCCCATTCTGAAGGCGTTGATTGCCATATACTCGAGCTCGCCGGAAATAATGTTGATACCTTCCTCCTCCTGAGTGGGGGGGGTATCATCATTGCTGCCGCCGTCGGTAGTAACATTGTCGCCGTTGTCAGGAGCCGCTGTCGTACCGGGAGTCTGTGTCGTGGTAGTTTCCGTCGTGGTTTCGCCGCCGCAAGCAACGAGAGAAACCAGAACGAGCGCTGCCAGAACAAAAAGAAGAATCTTTTTCATACTGTTAGTTCCTTTCTTTCTTACCGCTGTAAGAGTGGCATATTGCCAAAATTTGTTATCGGTATACCTTTTCATACCATACGACACAGATTGTAACATAGAAAGCAATAAAATGCAAGCACTTTTTTATATTTTTTTCAAAAATCCGATAAAAATTAAATCATATCCTTATTTTTCTTTAACCCGACTCGCTTTATTTTGGCAAGACAGCCGGAGATTTACTCAAAATAGCTTGACATTCCCTTGTTTTTCCGTATAATGTTAATGCATTCAGCGTTGCCGCGTTTAGCGTTATTACATTTCAATGTAAAAAACAGGTAAAAAATCAGTTATGTAAACGCCATGCGGAAAATACACCGTAAAAATCAAGGAGTCACTATGTTAAAAACCATCGACGTCGGTCTTCAGTACGGCGGCAGAAGCCTGTTCCGTCACGCCGACCTGACCTTCTCACAAGGCAACTGCTACGGTATCATCGGCGCAAACGGCGCGGGAAAATCCACCTTTTTGAAAATACTTTCCGGCGAGCTTGAGCCGGACGAGGGCGAAGTGCTGCGCGATCCCAAGGAACGCATCTCAGTGCTGAAGCAAGACCACTATCTCTACGACGGCTACACCGTTCTCGAGACCGTTTTGCACGGAAACGAAACGCTTTGCCGCATCATCGCCGAAAAAGAAGCGCTTTACGCAAAGGAAGATATGAGCGAAGAAGAAGGCATGCGCCTTTGCGAGCTGGAGGAACGTTTTGCCGAAATGGACGGTTGGAGCGCCGAAAGCAACGCCGAAATTCTTTTGAACAGCCTCGGAATCGAAACCGCGCTGCACTACGCCATGATGAACACCCTCCCGGGCGACGAAAAGGTAAAGGTATTGCTCGCGCAAGCGCTCTTCGGAAATCCGGACGTACTGCTGATGGACGAGCCTACCAACCACCTCGATCTCAAAACCATCGCGTGGCTTGAAGATTTTTTAATGGGACTTGACAGTTCCACCGTCATCATCGTATCGCACGACCGCCATTTTCTCAATAAAGTCTGCACGCATATCGTTGACGTCGATTTCGGCAAGATCACAACCGTCGTGGGAAACTACGATTTCTGGTACGAATACACCCAGATCCGTCAGCGACAGATCCGCGAGCAGAACAAGAAGGCAGAACAGAAGATCCGCGAATTGACAGAATTTATCGCGCGCTTCTCAGCAAACGCTTCAAAATCGAAACAGGCGACGAGCCGCAAAAAGCTACTCGACAATATTACCCTCGAGGACGAGGGCGTATCCTCGCGCCGCTTTCCCTTCGTGGATTTCAAACCGAACCGCGAGATCGGCAAGGACGTTCTTACCGTGGACGGCATTTCCAAGACCGTTGACGGCAAAAAAATCCTCGACAACGTATCCTTTACCGTACATCCGCACGACAAGATCGCCTTTATCGGCGACGACGCGGTGGCAAGAACAACACTCTTTAAAATCCTCGCAGGCGAGCTTGAACCCGACGAAGGCACTTTTAAATGGGGCGTTACCACCTCCTTGTCCTACTTCCCCGCCGACAACTCCCCCTATTTCGAGGGCAGAGAGGACTCGCTCGTCGATTGGGTGAGAGGTTATTCCGACCTTGTTTACGAGTCGGACGTGCGCTCCTGGCTTGGCAGACTTCTCTTTTCGGGCGACGAGGTACACAAAAAAGCATCTGTCCTCTCGGGCGGCGAAAAAGTGAGAATGATGCTTTGCAAAATGATGCTTTCGGGCGCAAACGTCCTGATTCTCGACGAACCCACCAACCACCTCGACCTCGAATCAATCTCGGCTTTAAACAACGGACTCGTTCGCTTTCCCGAGGTGTTGCTCTTCACCTCACACGACCATCAGTTCGTGCAAACGGTATCAAACCGCATTATCGACGTCACCGCAGGCCATTTCTACGACAGACAGATCACCTACGACGAATATATCGCGCAAAAACTGAATACAGAGGAGTGATCCGCTGCCGCATCAGAACACCTTCAAATTCTGATGAAGCGGTAAAACCTTTTGATACACTTCAAAACCGTATCTTTCCGATTTTGTTTTCGCCCGGTTCGGAAGGTTTTAAAACGGAGTTGTTTTTTAAAAAAGCTCCCGCAGACTACCGTTGATTATTTCATCACTCACCGAAAGGCACTTGCTATGAAACAAATCCATATCGTACTCATCGAGCCTGAAATTCCGCAAAACACGGGAAATATTGCCCGCACCTGCGCGGCAACGGGCGCATCGCTCCACCTCGTCAAGCCAATGGGCTTCACACCCGATGCCGCCAAACTGAAGCGCGCAGGGCTTGACTATTGGGACAAGCTCGACATCACCTATTACGAAAACCTTGAGGAATTTCTTTCGATTCATCAGAACGACGCTCTCTATTTCTTTACCTCAAAGGCAGCGCAAAACCACACACGCGTTACCTATCCCGAAACGGTCTATCTCGTATTCGGTAAAGAAACGGCAGGACTTCCCGAATGGCTCATTAAGGAAAATTATGAAAAATCGGTACGCATCCCGATGCTTCCGGGGCTTCGCTGTCTGAATCTCTCGAATGCTGCCGCCGTTGCCGTTTACGAGGTTCTCCGCCAGCGCGATTTTGTCACGCTGAGCGAAGAAGGGCATCTCAAAACCATGTAAATGATGAAAGCGCTCATTCATCTGCTGTTTTGCGTTTCGCTCATCCTGTTTTTCGCCGCATGTAGCTGTCGAAGCGAGTCGAAAACCGTTGTATTGATGGAAAATGCGAGGTCAGACTATGCCATCGTTTACCCACAGGACTATCTTGAGGGCGGCGACTGCCAAACGGCACTAAAAACGCTTGAAGACAATATCCGACAAAACGCAAACGGTGCTATCATCTTTAAAAGCGACTATCTTGCCGAGGGCGACTCCCCCGACAGGCTCGAAATCCTCATCGGAAAAACCAATCGCCCCGAAAGCAAGAAAGCGGCAGAAAACCTTCGCGAAAATGATTATTTCATCGGCTTTACAAACGGCAAGCTTACCGTAGTGGGAGGCTCAGCACAATCAACGGCAACCGCCATCCTCCATTTTAACGCGCTGTTTTTCAAAGAAACGCAAGACTCTCTCGTTCTGCCCGAAAACTACGCCCTTCGTATAAACGGCGAATATGAGATCGACAAGCTTTCCATACTCGGACATACCGCAAACGAGATCGGCATTCTTTATGACGCCTCAACCGAAAAGGATGCTCTCGCTCTGCAAAACGGCATCCGCAAGCTAACGGGACATACCCTGCCATTATATACAACAGAGGAAGACAACCGTCCTCCCTTTACCCTGACGATCACCTCTGCCGACTGCGAGCTTTCGATAAGTGACGGCGCCATCACCCTTTCCCACAGTGACGCCGGAACGCGAAGCGAGCGGGTATGCGCGCTGCTCGCTAAGCTCAGAACCGAAAAAGATATCCGCGACAGCAGTTTTCCGAACGCCGCCGAAAGCGAAAGACTTTCACTGCTTTCCCTGAACGTCTCTGAAGCCGGCTACGGCGAAAATGCCGTTACACTCCGCTATCCCCGCCTGATGACCTTGCTGCTAAAAAACGAGTATCCCGATATTCTCACCTTGCAGAACGTATCACCCGCATGGATGGAAGAATTTGATAAGGCGGGCGAGAACTACCCCGCCCTGACCGAGCTGTACGACTCTGTCGGAATCGGCAGAAACGGCGACGACAACAGCGTGAAAAATCCGATCTTTTACCGCAAAGACAAACTGACTCTCATCGACTCAGGCAATTTCTGGCTTTCCGACACTCCAACCTTCGCCTCGATCGGCTGGGACGGCAGAGAGCGCGCAATCGCAAGCTACGCCATTCTGGAACAATCCGCAACAGGCGAAAAATTTGCCGTAATCAACACAGCGCTCGATCGCTACGGGGAAACGGCAAGGGCAAACGGCATTGCCCTGATCCTCCAATACGCCGACACGTTCGACTGCCCCGTTCTGATCGCAGGCGATATGCAAAGTGACAGCCGCGACGAACCAATCGGAATCGCAACGAAATATCGCTTCAGCGACAGCGAGTGTCTTGCGAAAGAAAGCGATCATTACGAGGGCGCGACGGTAAACGGCGCATTCGGAAGCAATATGAACTTTTCCAATAAAAGCGACTTCGTCCTCACCTCCTACGGTGATTTCACGGTGTATAACCATATCGTCGACCGCACCAAAATAAACGGCGGTTACATTTCAAACCACTGGGCAATCTTTGTGGAGTTTTCGACAAAATTTTACAAAAAATGACAAAATTACCCGACGTTATTCTTTCATAATCGCTTTTTGGGGGAGCTTTTTGAAAAAAAGCTCCCCCATACCCCCGCAAAAACCTTCAGACTATGCCTTTGCCATATCATTTTTCCCCGTCCCGAAGCTTTTTAAAAGGGCTCGGGGAAACTTTTTTCCAAAAAGTTTCCCCGAAAAACCATACCCCCGCAAAAACTTTCAGACTATACCTTTACCATATCGTTTTTCCCCGTCCCGAAGCTTTTTGAAAGGACTCGGGGAAACTTTTTTCCAAAAAGTTCCCCGAAAAACCATACCCCCGCAAAAACTTTCAGACTGTGTTTTTACCATATTGTCCTCGTCCCGTCCCGAAGCTTTTTGAAAGGACTCGGGGAAACTTTTTTCCAAAAAGTTCCCCGAAAAACCATACCCCCGCAAAAACTTTCAGACTGTGTTTTTACCATATTGTCCTCGTCCCGTCCCGAAGCTTTTTGAAAGGACTCGGGGAAACTTTTTTCCAAAAAGTTCCC
>CAZMAF010000002.1:0-96701 GCA_964564225.1 uncultured Lachnospiraceae bacterium | reverse complement strand
CTATACCAGAGGGTGTAGAAACCATTGAAAGTTGGACATTTTATGGATGTACCAATTTACAACAAATTAGCATTCCTTCAAGTGTGAAAAAAATTGAATCATTTGTCTTTGACCACTGCGATGCACTGCAAGAAATTATTATTTCTGAAAATAACGCTCATTATGTTTTTTCTGACGGTTGCTTATATAACAAATCCAAAACTGAATTAATAAAATTTATAGATAAAACAAAAACGACTTTTACTATAGTTTCAAGCGTCGAGAAAATATTAAACGGTGCGTTTTGGGATTTTCATTCCTTGACTTCGGTGTATATTCCAAAATCGGTTGTCAAAATGGAAGCAAACGTTTTCTGTGGAAATAGCTCGCTTACGATTTATTGCGAACAAACAGAACGCCCGTCTGATTGGAGCGAGTATTGGTGTAAGTCTGATAGCACAATAATTTGGGGATATAAAAGTTAACTATAAAAAAGCGACGGATTTTCATAATTCGTCGCTTTTATCATTGAAAAATCCTGTATTTTATGATATAATTATCGTACAGTTTTATTGTAGGAAATGTGTATGAAAAAGAAATCTAAACGCAGAGGAAAATACGGCTACGTTGAATTTGTTAACAAGCGCAAGCTGAAATATGACGGCTATAACAATAATATAGAACCCGAAATAAGAAAGCCGACACTTGCCGAGAAAAAAATTATACTTGATTTAAATCTATGATAAAAACAAGCACGGAGCAAAAACTGTTCCGTGCTCGTTTTATGTATACAGGAGTTCAAATCCTTTCAGTATCGGAAAACACCTATTTTTTATCTACAAAATCAAGCATGAAATTTCGCCCCGAAAAAGGAAAAAAGCCTTGAAAAATCAAGGCTTTTCCGGGCGATTTCTTTTTTGTCGCCCTTTGATATGAAGGGTGGACAAAAAAGATATTTTTGCGTTTTTCCGTTTGGATTTGAACTGTTGCGATTTAATAAAAGGCTTTTCGCCTTTGCGAAAAGCTACATCAATAAAAATCGACAAGTTTCTGTCGAAACTTGTCGATTTTTGGTGGAAGCGTGGGCATTAAAACCGAACACCGCCATCATGATATGAAGTTTGGCATAGTACCGAACTTCCCCAATGATTGGGGGCGGCAACTTGCCGCTGGTGGAAGCGAGGGGAGTCGAACCCCTGTCCGAAAATTCATTCACAAAACTTTCTACGAGTGTATGTTACCTATAAAATTTCCCGCGCCGACACCCGATAACCGGGGCATTCCGTTTGGTAGCCTTTTTGTGCATGACCGATACAAAAGCAACTCTCGGTTCACGTTCACCACTAAGTGACGCCCTGACCGAAGCCGTGGTACTCATCGGCAGGACGAGCTGCATTTAGGCAGCCAGAGCTAAGTTTTTGTTAGCGTTTAATTTTAAAAGTTAGGCCTTTATAGAGGTTGCCCGGCTCTACTCGCTTATCTTGCTTCAAAATCCCCGTCGAAACCTTTACGCCCCCATGTTGATAGATTCAGTCGCTTCGATATTATAGCGCGTTCATAGCACTTTGTCAAGAGGTTTAGTAAAGAATTATGACTATCTTGCATAACGCAATAGACTATTCTTCAAACCGATTGCGGTTGCGAAACTCACGCTCGATTTGTCTGTTAGCTTCCTTTTCAGCCGCTACATCGCGCTTGTCGTATAGCTTTTTACCGCGACAAAGTCCGATCTCCATTTTCACGTTCTTGCCGGAAAAATAAAGAGAAAGAGGAATGAGTGCAAATCCCTTCTGCGTAACAAGTCCAAAAAGCTTCATAATTTCCTTTTTATGCATCAAAAGCTTCTTTTCACGATACGGATCACGGTTGAATATATTTCCCTTTTCATAAGGGCTGATATGCATACCAAAAACGAATATCTCGCCGTTTTCAATACGGCAATACGAATCCTTCAAATTCACGCCACCCTGACGAATGCTCTTAACTTCCGTGCCGAATAAGGCAATACCGCACTCATACGTATCATCCACAAAATAATCGTGATACGCTTTTTTATTAGTCGTGATAATCTTACCTTTTGCCATATACTCCTCCTATTCCGTAATGATTGCTTTGTAAATAACACCCTTCGGCACACCACGATCCTTTGCCACCTGCTTAATGGCGTCCATCTTAGAAAGTCCGAGAGAAATGTAATAGCTTACGTGCGCCTCTACCGTCATTTCGGCAAAAAATTCACCATCTTTCGATTCGGATGCACCCTCGACAACTAGGACATATTCACCTCGCGGAGCGTGTTCCTGGTAATACGAAATAGCCATCCCAAAAGTTGTTCTCATAATTTCTTCATTCAGCTTCGTCAGTTCTCTGCAAAGCGAAATGCGCCGTTCTTTTCCAAAAACCTCACCCATCAAAGAAAGTGTCGCCACAAGATCGTGCGGACTTTCATAGAATATCATGGTACGCTGTTCATTTTTCATCAGCGTGAGATACTCACGGCGTTGATGTTCCTTGCCTTCAAGAAAGCCCTCGAAAATAAATCTCCTCGTCGGAAGCGCCGACAGTGCCAGCGCGTTCACAACAGCCGAAGCTCCGGGAACGGAGGTAACCGTGATACCTTCGTTCGCGCAAAGACGCACCAGATCCTCACCCGGATCAGAAATAGCCGGCGTTCCCGCATCGGTAATCAGTGCCCATGCCTTACCCGCCTTCAAAGATGCAACGATCTCGGGTCCCCTTTGCTTTTTATTATGCTCAAAATAAGACACCATCGGCTTTGAAATCCCAAAATAATTTAAAAACTTCATGCTGTTTCTTGTATCCTCGGCGGCAATCATATCCACCTCAGACAAAACCTTGACCGCGCGCTCTGAAGTATCGGCAAGATTTCCGATCGGCGTTGCCACAAGATACAGAACGCCGCCAATTACCCTGTTCTTTTCATTATGGACGTTCATACCGTTCATCAAACACTCCATTATCATAAATATTTGTCAGCTCAGCCGAATTATTGCCGTTACAATCGGTCAAAATCAACGGCTTAGTCATATAAAGACCTGCCGCCGCACCCTTCTTCGCCTCAACTAAAATAAGACTTGGCGCGTGATTTTTGCTATTATAAACCATCGTGATACGTTTCGGTTCAAGCGTGCTTTTACGAAGCGCCATTATCAAATCGCAAAGCCTGTCAGGCCGATAAACGACGTAAAAACTGCCGCCAAACTTTAAAATACGCTTTGCCGCCTCGCAGAAATCAAAGATTGATCCCTTGATTTCATGACGCGCGATAAGCTTCTCATAATTCTCGTTATGAAAACCCGAATTTTCAGTCATATACGGGGGATTCGAAAAAACAACATCCACTTCCCCACCGAATTGTTCGGCTGAAATCGTACGGACATCAGCACATACGGCAGTAAGTAATGCATCCAGGTGATTCAGCTTTGCATTACGCCGGATGAGATCACAAAAAATTTCCTGAATCTCAACGGCGTACACAAAACGAAATTTATTTCTGTTTAAAGCAAGAAGTGAAATAATACCCGTGCCCGAGCCGAGATCAACAGCTCGCGCCAACGGTTTCTTTTTCAAATACGCATATAATAAATATGCATCTGTACCAAACGTAAGCCCGTTCTTTTTTTGAATTAAGCTAAGCGAATCATTGATTTTATTGATTATCTCATCTTCATAGATCATACCGCGCCCTCCGAATCATAACGAAAAAGCGATACATCCAACAGGATGCATCGCTTTTTCAACATGTCAACGAATTATTCCTCTACGGGAGCGCCAACAGGGCAAACACCTGCACAAGCACCGCAACCGATACATTCATCTGCATTGATTACATACTTGCCGTCAGCTTCCTTGATAGCACCAACAGGGCATTCGTCAGCACATGCACCGCAGCCGATGCATTCATCTGCGTTAATTTTGTAAGCCATAATAACACCTCCGTTATTTGATGGCTTCATTATACAACAAAAAAATCAAAAAGTCAATTGGTTTTTACTTTTTTTCAGAATTATCTTTTTTGTTAAACGCCCCGGGTCTTGTTTTTACGCCGCCAAATCGACCGCTCTGCCCACGCTTGATCGTGTTAGAAGGCAGCGGAGCAAAAGAACGCTTTCCGCTATTAGTATCATTTGATGCATCTGTCGGCTTACTCGCTTCAGAAGTCAGCTGAAGCTTCGGAGCAGCACTTGGTTTATTCTGATCTTCCTGCAATACCTGCGTCGGTTTTTGTCCCTTATCTGAAGACATAGCAACCTGAGCCCTGGCAGGCTTTCCGTTACCTTTGTGACGGCGTTGCGAATGATTATTATTGTTACCATTATTTTTGTTTGCCGAGGCGTTTACAGCTTGCGACATTACCGAAGCGTCGCCCTGCGTATTCGTTCCATTCGCCTCGCCTTTCGGCGCACTCTCATTCGCGTTCGAGTTTTTAAGCTTTTGATTGCGGTTTTGATTGTCGCGTTTATTCTTCGACTCTTTTTTAGAATCATCGGAATTCTGCGCACCCGGCTTCTGAGTTTTTTTATCAACACTCGCCGCCTCCTGCACCACGCTTGCATCATAAGGCTTCAATACCGAAAGATGATATACCTTCGGCGTTTTTTCATTATCATCCTGTAAAACCACTTTTACAGTGTTCTGCAAGGGTTTAACCTCGGTAACCGTTCCAACACCGTCCGGCGTGAGCAAAACGGTGTCAACGCGCGGCATACGGCGCGATTCCTCCTGATAGGTATCATACTCGTATCGCAGACAGCACATCAGTCTTCCGCATGCACCCGATATTTTTGCCGAATTGAGCGAAAGATTCTGCTCTTTCGCCATCTTAATCGACACCTGAACAAAATCAGGCAAGAACGTATTGCAGCAAAAGGGGCGACCGCAAATACCAAGCCCGCCCATAATCTTCGCTTCATCGCGAATGCCGATCTGACGAAGCTCGATACGCGTTCTGAAATAAAAGGCAAGATCCTTCACAAGCTCACGGAAATCCACGCGATCGTCGGACGTGAAATAAAACAGAAGTTTAGTATTATCGAACGTATACTCTACGTCAATCAGCTTCATATCCAACTTATGCTCAAGAATTTTCTTGGCGCAAACCTCAAAAGCCTCTTTTTCCTTTTCGCGATTAGCCTCATAACGCATATCATCGTTTTGATCGGCAATACGAATTACATTTTTCAAAGGCAAAACAAGCGTTTCTCGCTTCACAAAGGAATTGGGAAGCGTAACCTTGCCATATTCAAGTCCTCGCGCCGTTTCTACAATTGCATTGTCACCCAATTTAGCAATATTTCCGTTCGAGGCAAAATAATATACTTTCATCGAACCTCTGAATGAAATACCGATAATTTCAACCGATTCGGGAAGATCATCCCTCAAAAAACTATTATTTACAAATTCCTGATTTTCCAAGATATTCACCTTCTTTCAAGCTTAGATATCACAAAGCTTTACGTATAACTGCGTTTTCAAATTCTGAATATTCGGATTTACATAAAAATCCTTTTCTATATCTGCCAATAATCCGTCAAGCGCTAAAAGCTTACTGAGCGATAGCTGACCTGAAAACTCCTCAATACACGAAGAATCGTCAAATAAAAATTCACAAGCGCCACTCGTAATGCGATACGCCAGAATATCGCGCACAAGAACTCTTAGCTTTTGAACAGTTTGAGAAAATGCGTCTCTCTCAGACGGCAACCTGTACACATGAGAAAGCATGGATACGCTATTAAATGCAACAAACGCTTCCATCAAAGAGATACAATCCTTGACTATCGAAGATACGTCGTTTTCCTTCTGAAGCTTTAAAAGTGCCGCTCCGTACGAGCCGCCGGACGAGCGTGCAATCGCCGTCAGAACTTCAGGTGAGCGCCGTTCAAGCCTTTGCGCTTCCTGCGAGTACTTGAAAAGATACGATTTTAATTCCTCAGCAGAAAAAATCTGCATTCGCGCAATAGCAGCACGCGAACGAATCGTCGGAAGCAAAGCCGTTACGTTTTCACAAAGTAACCAAAAATAAACGTTACGTGGCGGCTCCTCAATCAATTTCAAAAGCGCATTCTGCGCGTGTACGGTCAGACAGTCGGCATGCGAAATAATATAAAATTTAAAATCAAGATCATTAGGCTTGATATAAACCGATGCCCTAATCTCGCGTACCGTCTCAATACCAATAGATTTTTTATTATCAGACAACGAAATTTCATACATGTCAGGACTGATACCCGAAAAAATCTTATTAACGTCGCCCATATCACTGCACATAGCGGCGGCAACCGTGCGTATCAGCGTTAATTTACCCGAATGCGCAGGCCCTTCCACAATGTGCGCATGAGAAAGTCTGTTTTGTGAAATATCGGCGATTAACCGCTTCTTAAGCGCTTCATTACCGTAGATAGCACTCCACAAATGTGAAACGTCAAGCATCACAAGCACTCCTTCCCCATTGTCTGTATAACTGTTATAGTATAGCATTATTTTTCCTGTTTGTCAATTATTTTATTTCATAATTTATACTACCAATTTATTTTATAATTTATATTACTAATTTGTATTGCTATTTGTACAAAGAAAAGCATACCGAGCGCGCTCGGTATGCTTTTCTTTAATGAATAACACGCATTGATATAAATCCTTCCATGGATTCTATTGCATGTTGTAATCCGTCAGGACATTCCTCGCCGTCAATATCCAGAATCGTATACGCAATATCCGCTTTGGATACGGAAGACATATGCGCAATATTAATTCCGAAATCCGCAACAAAGGATGATATTTTCGACAGCATACTCGGAACATTCAAGTGCATCACCGAAAGTCGCAACGCTGTTGTGCGCGGCAGAACAACTTGAGGAAAATTGACCGAATTTTTAATATTTCCGTTTTCAAGATAATCGACAAGAACAGTGGCGGCATATATCGCACAATTTTCCTCACTTTCCTCGGTCGAAGCCCCAAGATGCGGAATGGTAATAAGATTTTTCACTCCAACCGTCGTATCGGTCGGAAAATCAGTAACGTACCGTGCAACCTTTCCGCAAAGAAGAGCCTCGATCAGCGCATCGTTATCCACAAGCTCGGCACGTGACAAATTGATAAGCCTCACGCCACGCTTCATCGCATCAAATGCTTCCCTGCCGATCAATCCTTTCGTTGCGCTCATCAAAGGAATATGCAAAGTTATAAAATCAGCATTTTCAAATATTTCCTCATAGCTTGATGCACGCCTGACCGAATGCGAAAGATTCCAAGCACTCTCGATTGACAAATACGGATCGTAGCCAATCACCTTCATCCCGATTGCCGAAGATGCCGCTGCACTTGCAACCATACCGCCGATCGCACCAAGCCCGATAACGCCAAGAGTTTTACCCGACAGCTCAACGCCTGCAAATTGTTTTTTCCCTTTTTCCACCGACTTCGCCACGTTTTCTGAAAGCTCCTCAGCCCATCTGATACCACCATAAATATCGCGCGCCGCAAGAAAAAGCGCAGCAAGAGTCAGCTCCTTTACACCGTTGGCATTAGCCCCGGGCGTATTAAATACAACGATTCCTTTTTTCGTCAAGGACTCAACCGGAATATTATTCACCCCCGCGCCTGCTCTTGCAACGGCAAGAAGCGACTTCGGAATTTCTATATCATGCATCGAAGCCGATCGCAAAAAAATCGCATCGGGTGAGTCTTCCCAATCGTTCACCTGATAACTATCAGGTAATTTTTCAAGTCCGACACGTGCAATCGAATTGAGTAGACGTATTTTCTTCATAATACCGTTTCCTCCTTCGGATGCTTTTGAGCAAATTCACGCATAAACTCAACAAGCGCCTCAACACCCGCCTTAGGCATCGCATTATAAATTGAAGCGCGCATACCGCCGACCGAACGGTGTCCTTTAAGATTAAACAATCCCACGCCTTCCGCCTCTTTAACAAATAACGCATCAAGCTCTTTGCTCCCTGTGACGAAAGGCACGTTCATAATCGAACGGTCATTCTTTTCAACAGGCGTAGTATAATAGCTCTGTCTGTCGATATAATCGTAGAGGATCGCCGCCTTTTCACGATTATGCCTTCCGATTACCGCAAGCGAACCAAAGCTATTCATAATCCAATCAAACACCAAAGATGCCATATAAATGCAATAACACGGAGGCGTATTGTACATCGAACCGTTTTTCGCCATCACACCGTAGTCAAGCATAATCGGACACTCAGGAAGTGTCTGACCGATCAGATCCTCACGCACGATCACAACTGTAAGCCCCGCTGGCGCCATATTTTTCTGTGCGCCTGCATATAACAGCCCAAAACGCGAAACGTCGATGGGCTCAGATAAAATACAGGACGAAATATCGGCAACAAGCGGAACTTTGGTTTCGGGTATATACTGCCATTTCGTGCCGAAGATCGTGTTGTTCAGACAAATATGCACATAATCGGCATCAAGTGAAAAATCATCAACCGAAAGAGACGGAATGTAGGTATTACCCCGATCCTCGCTCGAAGCTACAATTCGTACCTCGCCGTATTTTCGCGCCTCCTCCGCTGCCTTTTTAGAAAACTGACCGGTCACAACGTAATCAGCTTTTCGGTTTTGCGTCATCAGATTCAAAGGAACGGCCGCAAACTGTGTCGATGCCCCTCCCTGCACAAACAAAACCTTATAATTATCGGGAATTTCCATCAAATCACGCAGTTTTTTCTCACATAAAATAATAATATCCCCAAACGGCTTTGACCGATGGCTCATTTCTGTCACAGACATACCGCACCCGTTATAATCGAGCATTTCACTCGCCGCCTTCATCAACACCGCTTCAGGAAGCATCGACGGACCCGCCGAAAAATTGTAAACTCGTTTCATAAAACTCTCCTTCTGTTTCAGATAATTCAAACATCGGTATAGTATATGCGAGTTTCGCTGATACAATCAGAAATACCGACCGTTAGCGGTCGGTATTTCTGATTATTATCTGATCGTATAATGCATCGGCAATCCGCCTTGAAAAACGGCAGGATATTCACCCTCGATCAACGGCAGAAGATAAGTAAGACACGCATCGGTAATGTTATTACCCGCCTCATTGATAAATTCACGCGGAACGGCTCGGATCTGATTAGCAATCAGCGATACGTCCTTGGGCTCGTAAGTGATGCGGTAAGGATCGTCATGTCTTACGTAACAAGCGAGAACACCGGTATGGTCAACAGAAAAATCAACTGCCGCCTTACCAACGCCAAAAGACTCGGCAATATCGTTAGCGGAAAGCAAGTGTGCGGCACACCGTTGAGGCAGATTAAGCTCTACCGAGCGCACCTTGCAACCAAATCGTTCCTTGACGGCAAGCTCAAGCGCCTTGCCCGTACCCTGCAAATACTTATGTCCAAAGGCATCTGTCGCACCGTTCTGTGCGCCCTCGCCAACGTAACGTCCGTCCGCAAAACGAATACCCTCGGATACCGCAACGACAATATTCGGCTTCTGCAGAAGCGCCCTTTCAAGATCGGAAAAGAACGCCTCAAGGTCAAACTCCACCTCAGGAAGATAAACAAGATCGGGAGATACATCGGCTACCTTGCGGCATAAAGCAGACGACGCCGTCAACCATCCCGCATCACGCCCCATGATCTCAACGATGGTAACTGCCTCAACGGTATACACAGCGATATCACGCAGAATTTCCTGCATGGTCGTGGCAATATACTTTGCCGCCGAGCCAAAACCGGGCGTATGGGACGTACCCGCAAGGTCGTTATCAATGGTTTTCGGAACGCCGATAAAATTTACGCCTTGTTTTCCGTTCTGTTTGGCATATGCCGTAAGCTTTGCCACCGTATCCATCGAATCATTGCCACCGATATAGAAAAAATAACCGATATTGTATTTTTCAAAAAAAGCAAAGAGAGTCTCAAAAAACACCCTGCCCGACTCATCATCAGGCGAAGGAAGCTTTTTACGGCAAGAGCCAAGCGCAGCGGCGGGTGTCTGTTTCAGAATGGCAAGCGCTTCTTCGTTTTCAAACTCAGCCGAAAGATTGACGATTCTTTCCGAAAGCATACCTTCGACACCGTTACGCGCACCGTAAAGCACGTCAATACAGGGAGAGTCAAGCGCGCCGGCAATCACACCGGCAAGCGTTGCGTTAATAGCAGCAGTCGGGCCGCCTGATTGACCGACAATTGCATTTTTCTTCATAACGTTACCTCACAAAAGAAAGATTGTACCCTATTATAACAAATCCCGCATCAATAGTAAACACTTTTTTTAAAAAAATGAAAAATATTTGACTTTTACGCACTTTCGTGGTATACTACAATCAGAAAGGATGTGTTACTATGGCATATATCACAATCACAAAAGATAATTTTGAAAAAGAGGTTTTAAATTCCGATAAACCCGTCCTGCTCGACTTCTGGGCATCCTGGTGCGGTCCCTGCCGTATGGTCGGTCCGATCGTTGAGGAAATCGCAAACGAACGCACCGACATTAAAGTCGGTAAGATCAATGTCGACGAAGAACGCGAGCTTTCCACCAAATTCGGCATTATTTCGATTCCTACGCTCATCGTGATTAAAAACGGCAAGGAAACCAATAAAGCCATTGGCTATCGTCCTAAAGAAGAAATCCTTGCACTGATTGATTAAGACCCATAATATTACAAATCAAACAAGCGGTTGCTTTTGGCTGAAGGTCATTGAGCAACCGCTTGTTTGATTATATTGTGTTACTAAAGAAATTATCAATCAGCAACCGTCCGAGTAGCCTTGTCGTCGCGAGGAAAAACATCACCGATCTTACTAAAATTCACAGCCCTCAATCACAAGGCTATACTTCATTTTCACCTTACACAAACACCTTTACAATATGACTTACCAATAAGGTGTTCCCCATAAAGACAAAACCACTTCCCAAAAGAAGTGGTTTTTGTTGCAGTATCCGATCAGTTCGACTCAATAGTATGCTCATTCATCGCCTTGGCGCGCTGCATTTCAAGCTCATAACTGTTACGGTAAAAGCCCTGCTTATCCTTGAACAGATTGAGCTTACCGTCATCCATAATATAAATTTTATCGGCGCGGTCAGCAATCGACATATCGTGCGTAACCATAATCAGGGTCTGACCGATCAAAGCTTTCGTTTCAAGCAAAAGCTCAAGAACCTCATCGGCATTCTTTCTGTCAAGATTACCCGTCGGCTCATCACAGAACAGCACCTGCGGACGGTTGATCATCGCGCGAGCAATGGCAACTCTCTGTTGCTGACCACCCGAAAGCTCGGACGGCAAATGATGCAAACGGTCGCCAAGACGCAGGGTTTTGATGAGCTTTTTAATATGCTCCTCATACTTAAAGGATGCACGGTCGCACATCACGGTAGGAATCAAAATATTTTCAAGCGCGGTCAGCTGCGGAATGAGATTGTGCTTCTGGAAAACCATTCCCGTAAATTCACCGCGAAATCTGCCCAGCTTATCAGGAGACAGTTGGGTAATATCAGTACCGCGTATTTTCACCGTACCGTAATTCGGTTTGTCAAGTCCCGCACAAATGTGAAGCAAAGTACTTTTACCCGAGCCCGATGCGCCGATAATAGCAACAAATTCCCCGTCCTCCGCCTGAAACGACGCGCGATCCACGGCATTAACAACGGTATCGTATTGCTTATACTGTTTTATAATGTTTACTGCTTCAATAATAGGCATTTAAAAACTCCTTTTCGCAACAATCAGCGAATATCCGAATCAAAAATAACACTTTTACTCTTAGAAGGATCGCCCTGTTCCGCCTCGGCAACCGATGCGCCTGTAAACACAGGAGCGCTTCTTTTTTTGAAGATCAGATAAGACAGCATCACCGAGAAAAGCCCCGCTAAAAATACCACGGCAAGTCCGAATAGGAACGCATCCATCGGCAATGCATACCGATACCGAACGAGCGATGCAGTCACGTTCAGATTGACGATCTTGAAGGTAATCGCGGTAACAATAACCGAAAACAGCGAATACACAACACTTGAAAGGATAGCAAAAAACAGCGCATCCACCCAAAACAGCCGTCGGATTTGTCTGAAATTCGATCCAAGACAGAGATAGATATCAAGTTCCTGCTTTCGCATCTGATAGAACAGCGTTTGATTTAACGTCATAATGAGAACCGATACAAATAACAGCAAAAGCGAAATATACAGAATAATACCGGGATAATTCTTCAGATGCTGCACAGCCTGATTGGTGTCGGCATCGGTATTTTCTACCGACATCTTATAAAACTGCTGTTTATCATACAGCGCAAGCTGAACACTTTGAATCTCGCTCGTAGTCAATCCCTCTTCAAGATATAGCGAAACATCGACAAAATACGCTTGCTGCCCTGTTACCTCCTCAAAAGTAGCGGCGTTCATATACAGGGGGAATTCCGAACCAACAGGAAGATCGGAAACAATCGCGCCTACGGTCAGCTCAACGTAAGTAAAATAATAACAACGGAAAAAAGCTTCCATGTAATCACTGTAGCTTGTCAGAGGCTCACTCGACCAACGACGAATGCGTTTGTATGAGGTCGAAATCCGAATGGTGTCACCAACCTTTAATTTGATCGCGCGGGAATTATTGATCGAGTCGGATATGGCGATCACATAGGGATCATTCAACACAGCATCAATGTCCCCAACCACCTTACCGCCCATGAAGACTATATTATCAAGTACTTCTGCATCACACAGATTATAACTGACGTTACACAAACCATACGAACCGTCAGTACTCTTAGCGCCTTTATTTTTAGCCGACAATGTCAGGCGGTTTGACGGGATCAGAATATGAGAAATAATATCGGTTGCCGATACGCTGCGCTCTTTCACGATATAATCCACACCGTCAATGCTATATAAATGCTGCCGTACGTCTTCGTCATACGTATAACCGTTGGGCTGTTCCAAAAGAGGAGGAAGCACTTCTTCCCCTTCGGACGTTTCGGTCGTAATCGCCGCATCGTCACTCCCCGCGCTTTCATACTGAATGCTTGAAGTTGGAAATACCAGATTGAACTGCGGCATACGAACGCTTTCCTTTTTTTCCTGCATCTGCATCACATAAACACCGCCGCAGTAAAGCGCGGCAAACACAACGGTGCTTAAAATTAACGATACAATATATTTCGCAAAGCGTTTCAGCGATAAAAACTCGCTTTTTATCGGAAATCCTTTTTCGGAAATACGTTTGGAAAAGCGCGGCGAGGTGATGAGTCCTACGTTATTGATCGAACGGATCAGTTTATCGGGTGTTTGCACCGAAAGCCGTCTGATAACGAAAATAACCGCAATAACTGTCAGGCATACCGAACAGAAAAGCGCCAAGAACATCGGATACCAGATGACAGACACCCCGTAACCCGCGCGCATCGTCAGAAAATACGTAATCAGAATCGAAAAGCCAAACGAGGGAATGAACGTCATCACGTTAATAACGAGCATTTCGCTGAGCGCATTCGCGAATAGCTTGCGAAAATTCGCACCAAACGTCATATACACGCCATAAGAAAATTTGAAGTGATTGACAACGGTGCTGAATAAAATCGCAAACATAACCGCCCCCACCGCCGTAATCAACACACAGATCAACACCGTAACGGTATTATTCGTAGCTTGTGTACGGTACGCCTGAAGATAAGGCGTTTCCTGTACCGTCACCTGACTTGTGATCGTTTCCTTGAACATTCGCGTACCGATAAACCGCTGATACAGTTGATACGGCGTTGTATGCGGCTCTGCCTGACGGGAAAAATACAAATATAAATTATAGCGAACCGTATTGCCAAGCTCTACCTTTTCGCGCAGTACGATGGTATAATAACGGTCTGTATCCTGAAAAGAAGCATAATGCGCTAAAATATCCGCCGACTGATTGGATGTCAAATTATTCAATACCACGTGATAGTGCGTATCGGAATCATCCGACACGGCAAACGATTCTTCAAGATACCGCAAGGCGTTTTTATTGTTATTGTGATTAAATAAGATTACACAGGATAACAGACTCTGTATAAGTACAAGAAAAATAGCAAAATACACGTATTTTGTCTTATTATACCATACGTTCTTAATTGCCGTCTTAAGAATACTTTTAAATTTTTCCAAAACGAGATCCTTTCAAAAACAGCGCAGAAACTGAACGCAACAAGCTGACAATTTCCACGCCTCAAAAATCCAATTGCATATTACGATTTATTATACCAAATCACACTTCCGTTTGTCAAGTTTTTTATACAATTAAAACAAAAAAGCATACGATTAACCGTTACCGTACGCTTTCACACTATCAGACAGTGCTCATTTCGTTCTTTTTATCCGCCTCTTTTTTCTCTTTTGCTTCTTTCTTCTTTTTCGCGCGAAGCATAAGCGTTTTATAATGATTCTTCTTATGATTAATCGGCGGTTTTTGAGAAAGCTTCCATTTTTCAATAAAATTCGCATTCACGCCCGAACAGGAGGCGCGTTTAGCAAGATATTCAACCGACGATTCTCCCGAAACCCGAACCAAAGCTTTCAAGATTTCCATTGTAGCGCGCGCGTCCTCATCGCTTCGGTGAACAATCTCGGGCTTACCCAACGATAACACCTCATACGCTTTTTCAATACTCGCCTGATCACTGACGTTTGCATACTCGCCAAAAAGCTTCTGCACGTCGTAAAAAGTATAACTAAGAGATGGCAAACGGTAGCGAATACAGGTTTCATTCAAAAAACGAATATCGTTAGAAATTGAAAATCCGAATACCACAGTTTCCTCATCCGACATCATTGAGCGGATCTCGTCAAAAAAGCAAGGAAAGGGCATTTGCGCATTGAGAAGCTCAACGGGATAATGTAAAATATTCTTTACCACATATTTATCGTAGCCGGTTTCGGGATTGATTAAAATATCCCGTTGACCAATCACGTTAAAAAACTCGTCTGTCATAACGTAACCAAAGGTGCAAATGGAGTTAAATCTCGGATTAGCACATTCTATATCAAAGAATAAATATTTCACAAGCATTTACTCCTTTCGTTGTTCTGTTCTTCTGCAACCTGTTACACTATACCACAAACTTCCCGATATTGCAAGACTTTTTCACAGAAAATGTGATAATTATAACAGCGACTCATCGTAAACGGCACGACTACCCCCAACACACTTCGGTCGGGTTCTTGCTGCTACGATCGGTGCGTTTCCAATCTTTTTGACCGACAATCTAAGCGGAACGGCAACCTCCTTAAGGTGCATTCCAATCAAAGTATTGCCAATATCAAGACCGGCATCAGCCCGAATACGCTCAATCGCTACGGGATTTTCGAAACGGCGGTATGCCGCCGTCGCAAACGATCCGCCCGCTTTCGGCTGAGGCAAAACGTTCACGATATCCGCACCGTTTGCAAAAGACTTTTCAACAATGAGCGCGCGGTTTAAATGCTCACAGCACTGCGCGGCAAGATAAATGCCGTGCGCCTTGAATACGGTAAACATGGCGTCAAATACAGCCTCAGCTACCTCATAGCTTGAATCCGTACCGATAGTTTCACCCAATATTTCACTTGTCGAACATCCTATAACCACCGTCATGCCTGATTTCAGTCGCGCCGATTCGATCAATTCTCTGGCAGCTTTTTCAGCTTCTTCTCTATAACTCATCGTGTGATACCTGTTTCGTAAAAACGAAAACCCTTTCTATTCTTCCATTTCATTCGCAATATGTAACGTGCGACAGGTTTGCAAAACCGCATCCTCTACCAAAGATAAACAGGGGCGCGAACGATAATACTCCTCCGTTCTGATATTAGCCTGAGGATTTGTGCCATTATCTACATTTTTGCTGTTTTTAGCCCGTAAAGCAAGAAGCTCGCGGCATACAATCGAGCCGTTTTTGTCCTCAAACTCCTTCGCCATCGCCTGAATAAAGGCGTAATGCTCACTTTTAGCGGAGACTTCATGCACGGTATAACCTCTGACCATACCGACGACCATAAACATCGCCGAGCAAGTACCGCAGATCTGTCGAAGACGCGCAACACCACCGCCAAAGGAAGAAGCCAGCTTCATGGCAGTATCAAAATCCATTTCCATCACGTCACAAAATGCGCCAAGAACCGCCTGCGAACAATTATACCCTTTCAGAAATAGCTCCTTTGCCCACTCACTGCGTGTCATCTCTCATCACCTCTCACGTTCAGTATAGCATAAACCTACCTCAATTGCAAGTTTTTTGAAATACTTTTCATTTTTTTCCTAATTCGCCCTTTTTCTCATCCATTCAGAATTAAAGTATTAAAAAGACTTATAAAAAGAGGGACTGACCATGTTAAAACAAAAATCCTATCTGCTGTTTACAATCATTTTCGTAATTGCTTTTATTCTTTTATTTTTTGTATTACTCGCAAATACATCAAGTGCCAACGTTGCGCCAAATACAACCGAAAGCACACTATCCGACTTACCCAATAAAAAATCCGACGTAATGATCGGCTTATCCGAACAAACATCAGAAACGCCGGAATTTTCAATAGGAACTGTTATAAATAACAGCAACTACCATTCATTCCCCGCCGAAGCTCCGGTCTTCTTTTACCGCCAAGGTATCACCCCGCTGATTGAGCGCCGCATTTCGTTATCTCGCGACAACGAATGCCACTACGGACTTTTCCAAACGGAATCAGTACGTATCGCCTTGTTTTATGTTGAAGAACTCTCTGCAGAGGAGACCGAAAATCTTTCGCATATCATTCGCTGTTACGTCGACTATTTTCCGCTCGCAATCATCGGAAATCTCACAGAAGAATCGACTGCATTGTTAAAACAAGTAGCTGATTTAGAAAGTATTTTTGCCGATAATTATACCATTCTTTCCGCTAACCTGACACTCACACCCGTTCAAGACAGCCTTCTGAACGGCACAACAACAGCGCCTCCCAAATCGCTCGATCTTCAAAAACCGATGGTAGCTGTTACTTTTGATGACGGACCGTCCCCTTTCACTTTGAAAGTTCTTGCTGCAATCGAAAAATATAACGCCAAAGCAACATTCTATACACTTGGCGTACAGGCAGAAACCTATCCGCAAACCGTTCTCGCAATTTTCAAAAGTGGCTGTGAAATCGGCAATCACACCAATCTTCACGAAATTTTTTCCTCTAATACACCGGGTATCATTCAAAAAACGGTAAATGAAACCAATCAAAAACTCCGGAATATTCTCGGAATCGGTGCTGCTACACTCCGCCCTCCGACAGGCGCTGTACGCGATAGAAACGGAAATGCCATCACAGTTGGATTTCCGATTATTCTATGGAGCATTGATACCAGAGATTTTGAATCGAATCCTGACGAAACCACTTTACTATCAACAATAATGCAAAATATTACCGACGGTGGCATCATCTTGATGCACGATACACACGAAATAACGGCAAATGCCGCCGATGAGGTTTTCAATGCCATTATCTCGGCAGGCTTTCAAACCGTTACGGTCAGCGAATTATTGGAATTCAAATTTGACGGCGCTTCCATCAATACCGTATATAAAGGAAATTCACTTTCGTGACGTAAAACAACAACAATTAACCCCGGAATAAACGCAGTTTTGCTATTGACAAGACTGCGTTTTTATTATATAATTATTTTATATATCTATCATGTTGAAAATCTATCATGTTGAAAAGTGAAACCGCTATGACCGCCACAAAACGCAATAAAAAAAGTAATATTATCAGTTTTGCCGTTATGGTTCTCATAATCGGCTTAACGCTATACATGATTTTCAGTAACTACTCTCCTGCTGAGTTGTTACAGATTCTTAAGGAAACCAATCCCTGTTTTGTACTTGCCGCAGTCGCCCTGATGCTTCTCTACGTAACACTCGAAGGCGTGAGTCTTCACGCCATCACGAACTCCTTAGACGAAAAAAAAGGACTTTTCAAAGGCATTGTATATGCCTGTGTCGACCTCTATTTTTCTGCCATCACTCCATCCTCCGAAGGCGGACAACCGCTTATGATCTACACCATGGTGCGCGACGGTATCAGTATTTCTCGCTCTACAGTCACCGCCATTCTTTTTACTAATATGTTCACAAGCGGTCTATTGATCTGCTCGGGCATTGCTTTTATTATTTCTCCTTCGTTAATCGCAACCGATAATATCTGGTTTCGCATCTGTCTCATTATTGGACTTGCCGTCAGCTTTTTTATTTTTGTCGGTTGTATTCTGCTCCTTCGCTTTGGACATGCCATAAAAAAAATCGGTGTTAAGCTGATTGAATTTTTCCATAAAATTCACATTTTAAAACACACGGAAAAAGCACTTCAAAAATTAGATGACGCTGTAAACGATTTTTCGGCCTGTTCGGAATACATAAAAACACACCCGATTTTAACCGCCAAAGTCTTGCTGCATGCAACCTTACAGCGCATCGTATTTTTCAGTGTTCCCTATTTTATCTACCTTGCATTCGGACTTTCAGAAGCAAGCTATTTCCAAATCTTTGCCATACAAGTCATTACGCAAATGGCAGTATACGCTCTCCCCATTCCCGGCTCGGCAGGCGCTACCGAAGCCATGATGCTTTTGCTTTACCAAACCGTATATCCTGAAAACTACGCTGTATCCGCTATGCTCCTTGCGCGAGCAGTCACCTTCTACTTTACCGTTATTTTTTGCGGCAGCGTCACCCTTGGCGATAATATTCATTACAGAAGAAAAAAACGAGAGGAAACAAAAAAACTATGATAGGCTTCTATAATTATACCGTCATCCTGACGTATCTCGGGCTCGCTTCCTCAACGGTCGGTATCTTTATGCTTAGCTATAAACCCGGGGTTCTTCCTCTGGCAATCTACCTCCTTTTATTTTCGGGTATGTGCGATATGTTTGACGGCAGAGTAGCAAGAACCAAAAAACGAACCTCCATTGAGGAAAATTTCGGCGCGCAGATTGACTCTTTGTCCGATATGGTCTGCTTTGGTGTTTTCCCCGCTGTTATCGGATTTCACCTGACTGACCGCGCGATCTGGACAATTCCCTTTTTGATTATTTTCACTCTTTGCGGTCTCATACGTCTTGCTTACTTCGACGTTCGCGCCATCGAAAAGAAATATAATCCCGATGCAAAGATCGGAAATGACTACATCGGACTCCCTATTACCTGTTCATCTCTTCTTCTTCCGATTCTTTTTGCCATTAAACCGCTTTACTGTCTTTTCATCAGCGATACGGCAATGCTCGGCTACCATATTTTCGTAACTGTTTCCATGATACTTTGCGCAGCCGCCTTTATTTCACCCTTCCGCATTAAAAAGCCGGGCAAGCTTGGCGTTATTTGTCTTTTGACTTTTGGTGTCCTCATCTTTGTTGCCGCTATCATCGGCAACATTGCATACACCGCATCGCTTTGATACTCACCAACGCCTTTTTGTTTTCTTCAAAAAGGCGTTGATTTCATTTGTTGTTTCAATAGGAGAAAATATGAAATACAAACAATGGGAAACTTCCGCTCCAACCCCTTGTAAAACACTGCGTTTTTTATACCGCACGCTTCCGGGACGTGCAATTCTGAAAATTCTGACTTTTCCCGCAATTGCCAGAACAGGCGCTCACTTTTTAAACAGTCCGCTTTCCAAAAGGCTCATTAAAGGCTTTATCAAAAAGAACAATATCCGGGTTAACCGCTACGAAGAAAAAAATTATCGCACCTATAATGAATATTTCACCAGAAAACAAAAAGAAAACATTACCGTTCCTGACAGCAATCCCGACCATGTAAACGCGCCCTGCGATTCACGTCTTTCGGTATATCCGATTGACCAAGACAGCGTTTTCATCATTAAAAACTCCCCGTACACCTTAGCGGATCTTTTGCAAAATCAAACACTTGCCAGGCAATTCACGGGCGGCTACTGCTTCATTTACCGTCTGAGTGTTGACGACTATCACCGTTATTCATATATTGACAGCGGCAGCTGTGAACCGAGTATCAAAATCAAGGGCATTCTGCATACGGTTCAGCCTATTGCCAACGAACGGTATAATGTATATAAACAAAACTCGAGAGAATATACCGTACAGCACACCGAACGCCTCGGCACGATCTGTTACGTTGAGGTTGGCGCACTTATGATCGGAAAAATCAAAAATCATCACACCGAAGCCTATACAGCGGCAAGAAGCGAGGAAAAAGGATATTTTGAATACGGTGGCTCAACGGTTATTGTCCTCTTTGAAAAAGACCGCATCTCACCTGATCCCGCCATTCTTAAAGCAAGTCAGAACGGCTTGGAATGCCGTGTATTTCTGGAAGATACCGTAGCCACTGTCATACACGAATAAAAAACAACTCTGAAAGCCGCATTTCGCTACGACTTTATTATTATCTTTTAATATCACAAGGAAGGTTCTAAGATGAAAGCTTTTCGGAATTTTTTAAACAATATCAGAATTACCGTCGGAAAATTACCGCAAGCAGTGCAAATCTTCATTCATTGGATATTGCTCCCCGCTTCCGTAAATACTGCACTCAATTTATTCTTCTTTCAGTCAAATCACTACACCGGCACCCGACTCATCGGCGGTATACTTCTTTCCTATGTATTCACCTGTCTTTTCTACGCTTTTTTATTAACGCTATGCAAACGCGAAACAATTGCGTTGAGTCTATTATCATTTACATATTTTCTTCTCGGGTACGGCAATCAGATCAAAATGGTAATATCCGGTATGAATCCGATCTTCATTTCCGATCTTCTGTTCGTGCAAGATACCGAAAGTATAGCAGTCATGGTAGCCAAATCCGATCTTTGGGGCATCGTCGTTTCCTACCTTTGGCAAACGGTTCTATTCCTCTTTCTGTTATCGCTTGTACTGTTTACAGCATTCATCCTCGACTACCGTATCCAAAATAAAAAAATACGCTACTCCGTATTAGCAAGTACGCTTCTTGCGCTCGTTATGCTCTTTGTTCCTGTAAAAGCCATTCATAAAACAGCATACAATCTGTTTTTTAGCGCAAAGCCTCATCACGATCCTATCGTCTACTACAATCAGACAGGCTTTCTTTCGGGCATTCTCGGACAGTATTGGAATTCAAGCCTTTACGACTCGCCCGATCCCGACGAAGCATCTTCCATTCTTTCTGATTACGAGCCTGATACTCCCGGAGATTGGGGAACGCCAAATGTCATCGTCATTTTTTCGGAATCCTTTTTTGACGTTTCAAAATTGGAAGACGTAACGTATTCACAAAACCCCACCGCAAACTATACGGCATTGAAGGAACAAGGTATTTCCTTCTCGTTGCTGTCCCCCACCTTTGGCGGACTTTCCTGTAACGCGGAATATCAGGTACTGACCGGTGCCAATATGACCTACTATCCTCTCGGCGTAGTACCCTATACAATGCATTATCAAAAAACGAACGCCGCGCGGTACAAATACCCGTCTATTATCAGCGATTTAAAGAATAACGGTTATACCACCACGATCGTATCCACTTGGGCTGAAAATCTCTGTAATTGCGACATTGTTTACGAAAGCATGGGACTTGACACCTTTATCTATGACTATGGGGAAGAGATCAAAGGGCTGTATTATTCCGATAAAACTGTCGGGGATATGATCAAAAAAACGCTCGCCGAAAAAGAATCGGGTAAACCGCTCTTTTATTTTACACAAACCTCAGAAGCTCACATGCCCTATTACACCGATAAATTTGAATCATACGATGTCAACATCCTGTCTTCGCCTCTGTCCAACAAAGAAACCGATATTCTTCAATCTTACATACAAGGCGTTTACGACGCCGATGCCATGCTTGCTGATGTCTATGCTTATATTCAAACTTTGAGCGAACCCACCGTTCTTCTCTTCTTCGGCGATCATCTTCCGAATCTTCACAACCAAGGCAACAGTCTTTTTGATAAGCTTCAGTATTTCAATACCAACGACACGCTGTTAAACGAAACGCGCAAATACACGACCGAGGGACTGATTTTAGCTAACTTCGCTTTAACAGATGATATTGACTATCTCGGGCAAGACCTATTGCTCCCCTATCTTTTTTCCAAAACATCACTCACTCTCTCGCCTTATTATCAATATCTTATGTCAACGCTGGATACTCTGCCGGCGCTCGGCGTCTTTTCGGCTTACGATACAAACGGCACGCTCTACGAATTAAACGCCCTTCCTGCCGAAATGAAAGAAATTTATAATAAACGCCGTACACTTCAAGCAAGTCTTTTCTATTCACTATCTTATGAAAAACAGACGGAATAACAGAAAAAATGCGCCGTAATTCCCTTTTGTTAAAACAAATTCGCCAAAGTTTACAATTATTTTTCATTTACAATATTGACTTTTCACACAACAACAGTTATAATGTAGATACCAAATTTATATAAAGGAGAAAGATTCCCATGGCAAAAACAATTTTAATCAAATGTGTTGTTGCTCTGCTGATTGCCTCAATGCTTGTTATTGGTTTTGTTAGTTGCGGCGGTCCTATCACAACCACCCAAACAACTACCACCTCCAGTACTGACAATACAGACACTCCCGGCACTGACAACACAGAATCGTCTAGTAACGTCGACTATCCCACACAGCTCGAAGGTATAAAGAGCAAAACGAATGGCAAAACCATCCAGTTTGCATACGTTGAAGCCAGAAGCGGTACCTATGTAGCTGACTCTATCTGGGTTGACTCCGAAGCTGTCGACCTCGACGACGTAGATAAAGCAATTATCGAAAGAAACAACAAGGTTGCCGATGATCTCGGTGTCACCATCCTGGCAATTGACTATGAATGCGATATTTCCGGTCTTCAGGCTGCAACCAAAACCATTTTCGATAATCAAGGTACCGATATTGACGTATACTGCGGCTATCAGTACTACGACATTTCTTTGGCTACTCAGAAACATCTTTACAATCTTAACGATCTCACCAACGATCTTGGCGATACGCTGATTGACACCTCCAAAGGTTATTGGGCTACCAACTACATCGATTCGATTTCCTATAACGATTATACGTATTGGGTAACCGGAGACCTCGCACTTCTCTACTCCGGCGGTCTTTACTGCACCTACGTAAATACTGCGCTCTATGATCAGTACGTTAAGAATGCATACGAAAGCAAATCCATTTATCAGATTGTAAATGAAGGCAACTGGACAATGGATACGATGATCACCATGGCTCGGCTCGCTGCAAACGATGCCGACGGTAACGGTAAGATTACTGACGGCGAAACCGCAGGTATTGTATATGAAAACGTAGATATCTGGGACGGTCTCGCATTCGGTTGTCAGGTCGAATTCGGTAAAAAAGTTTCCTCTGCAGCCGGTGATGAAATCACCATTGCGTTCGGATCTGATACCAAGGCAAAAACACTCGCCGGTTTCTGCAACACCATTTACCAATCGACGAATTTCTCTCTTGATATCGGCGAAAGCGACTCGAGAAATATGATGCCTTACTTTGCCAGCGGCAAAGCACTTTTTGCCATTAATAAAATCTATATGTCGGCAATTTATCTCACCGAAATGGAATCTTTCGCAATCATCCCCACTCCTAAGCTGAACGCGACGCAGAAGAATTATGCTTCCGGCTGTCACGACTCCCTTACCATTTTTGGTATTTCGAGATATTCTGACGTTGCTGAAGCTGCTGCTGCAACCCTTGAATTGATGGCTTACTACGGCAACCAGATCGTTACCCCCGTATTCTACAAGAACTACATTCTCGGTTCAAGAACAGTTCGTGAAGTTGAATCCATGGCAATGATCGAACTGATCCGTAACGGTTTTGACTCTGACTTTGTTGCTGCATGGTCCAACAAGATTAACGGTATCGTTCAGTTCTACCGTACTCCTACTAACGTAGCACAGTTCGCTTACATCACCAAAAAGAACAGCAATACATGGCCGACATCTCTTTCTTCGCTCCTCACAGCGCTCGAAGAAGCGGCCCTTGACGAATAACTTAACAGTATAAAAAACTCTACCCTTTCGGGTAGAGTTTTTTATTAAGAAAAAAATCACTCTGTGTATAACAGAGTGATTTTTATTATACAATTTATTTCTTGCCACGATTAAGCATATTGATCAATGCAGTAAAATCATCATCATCCTCAACAGGCTTAGATTCAACCGCCGGTTCCGAAACGACAGGCTGAATTACCTGCTCCTCCACAACAGGGGTCGCAACGGGAATACCGGCAGGCGGCGTTGCGGGAGCAGAAGGCACGGTAGCTTGTACAGCGGGCTTGACCGTCTTGCCTGCTGCAACAAAACCGGTAGCAATAACGGTTACACGCATCTCATCTTCAAGTTTGGGATCAAAAGTAGCACCCCAAATAATATTTGCATCAGGATGCGCCTCATTCGTAATCATATGAGTTGCAGTGTCCATTTCGTCAAGACCAATATCGGGTGATGCCGTAATATTAACAAGAATACCACGCGCACCCGAAATCGAAGTTTCGAGAAGCGGACTGGAAATAGCCAGCTTAGCCGCCTGCTCTGCCTTGTCTTTACCCGTTGCAGAACCGACGCCCATGTGAGCAAGACCTGCATTCTTCATAATAGATGTAACGTCTGCGAAATCAAGGTTAATTATACCGTAATCAGAGATAAGGTCTGCAATCGAGGTAACACCGTGCTTCAATACGTTATCAGCTTCTATAAATGCGTTGAGGAAGGTAATCTTCGTCGAAGAAATCTGTCTTAAGCGCTCGTTAGGAATCACTAAAAGCGAGTCAACATTTTCAGAAAGACGAACAATACCGGCTTCTGCCTGAATCATTCTCTTCTTACCTTCAAAATCAAAAGGCTTAGTAACAACGGCAACTGTCAGAATACCCATATCTCTGGCAATCTTGGCAACGAGAGGAGCCGCTCCCGTACCCGTACCGCCGCCCATACCGGCGGTAATGAATACCATATCAGCGCCGCGAATGGCCGCCGCAATATCGTCAGCATTTTCATCCGCACTCTTAGCACCAATCTCGGGGTTACCGCCTGCGCCGTGTCCCTTGGTGATCTTTTCGCCAATTGCTACCTTGTAAGAAGCAAGCGATTTAATAAGTGCGGCTTTATCCGTATTGACAGCAATAAATTCAACGTTTTTAATGCCACTTTCCACCATATGATTAACGGCATTATTACCGGCGCCGCCAACACCGACAACTTTAATTTTCACATTAAAGTCAGATTCGAAGTTTTCATCGAACATAGTTTAAGTCCTCCCGAACACATATATTTAGCGCTACATAAAAAATACAATACTATATTTATTATATTATAATATGATCGGGCACTTTTCAAGACTTTTTCAAAATGTTAACTTTTTGTTTACATTTATCCGTTCTTTTTTTGTGTAAGGCTATGAAAACAGTTCGGATAATCACTCAAATCAATATGTCCTGTCAATAATTCGATTTGATTGCCAATCAGCTTATACAGTGAAATTAACTTTTCCTCTGCCATCAGACAATCTCCAAATTCAACAGTCAGATCCGAACCAAATTCCATTTTGATAACAAACCTGTCTCTTAGGTCAATTTTGGTAATTTCCTGAACAAGCGCACTGTTCGAAAGCAATCGGATAAACTCCGGTATATACGAACAGGACTCTTGCAACTGAATATATTGCGGTACAATACAGCTTTTCGGAATTGGCATTTCTACAACAATAGGCGTTCTTATTGTCAAAAGCTCTTCAAAAGTATCAAATTTACCCATCAATCTGAGTTCGGGATTAAATAAGAAAAACTCCCCAAGCATTTCATAAGAAAACACGGTATATTCTTCGGTTACTACAAGTGTTACGGCATCAGGGTAATCCTTTTTAACCTGAACACTTTGAATATAGGGAAACGCTTCCTTGAGCCTGCTTTCGACTTCATTTTCCGAAATCATAAACAGATTATCTTTTATTGAAATATCTGCCGCCGCCAATAATTCTTCTTTTGTATAACGTTCCGAGCCTTCAACGGTAATATCGCGTACCACAAAATAAAAAACAAACAGCGAAAGAAAAAGTATCAGAACCAGAATACTTGCTGACAGAATGATCCAAAGCCTGCCATAAAATAAACGCCTTGCTTTGTTTTCTTTATACAGTCGAATTTCATCCTCGTGAACCGCCATTTAAACACCTCTTTTTTTATTGACCGATCAAAGCACAAATCGCCTCAAAAATCTGCGTGTCACAATCCTCAACAGCAAAAGCGCCGACTTCCCTTTGCATTTTTTCAAGCGACGTGCGTCCTTTTTCTTCTATTAATCCTTGCACCGTATCCGACAAAGTATTCTCGGCTTCGGCATCTTCAAGCACAATCGCCGCGCCCTTTCCGGCAAACGCATTGGCATTTTTGCGTTGCTGATCACCCGTAACGTTGGGCGAAGGAATCAAAACCGACGCCTTGCCCGCAGCAGAAAGCTCGGCAAGTGTGGAAGCGCCGCTACGTGCAATCACAAGATCTGCCCGTGCCATTTTATCAGGCATATCGTATATATACTCTGACAATTGAATATTGGGACAGCAATTCAAACCGGCTTCATCAAATAACGATCGGATATAAGCATAATCCCTTGCTCCGCAAGCATGTTCTATCGTAATATGTTTATTGTCCCGAATATAATTTTTCATCAAAGCTAATACGGCAAGATTTAGATTTCTCGCACCAAGGCTGCCGCCAAAGGAAAGAATACGAAACTCCTTTTTCTCTTCTGCATAACAAAATTCACTCACAGAACGCTTCTTTCCCTTACTGTAAAACTCTTGGTTCACAGGCATTCCAACGCGCAAAACGCAATTCTTTGCCCCTGTAAGCCATTTTTTCGTTTCTTCAAAATTAACAAGAATCAGATCGGTTTTCTTTTGCAAAGTCTTAACGGCGAAACCGGGCTGTACGTTGGCTTCATGTAAAACGGTAGGCACTTTCATCCGAGAAGCGGCAGAAATCAAAGGCCAGCAAACGTATCCTCCCGTACCAATCACAACGTCAGGACGAAAATCCCGAATAATCTCCTTACACTTTTTCTGCGCAGCCATCGCTTTCCAGAGTACTTTTGCATTAGAGAGTGATAACGACCGTTTTAATCCGTAAACCTCTATCGTATGAAGCTTCATACCGCGTTTACGAACCAAACGCCCCTCGATTCCATTTTCAGTGCCTACGTATTCAATAACAGCATTCTTATCCCTCTGTAAAATCGCATCGGCAATGGCTAAAGCAGGATTGACGTGACCTGCCGTACCGCCGCCTGTAATCAAGACTCTCATACCGTTCTCTCTTTCCCGTAAATATTACGATAAACGCTATGGCAGAACCGCCATAGCGTTTTATTTTTCAACTTTTGCAGCACGTGAAATAGATAACAAAATACCCATTTCCGCCATCAGCATAACGAGCGACGAACCACCGTAGCTAATAAACGGTAACGAAATACCCGTATTCGGGAAAACACCGGTTACAACCAACATATTCAGCAAAGCCTGAATACCGACGTGACCAACGATTCCCGTTGCCGCAATTGACGAATATATATCCGGTGCGCGCGAGGCAATCACCAAACCGCGATATACGAAAACCAAGTATAATACGATCAAACCCACAGCGCCGACAAAACCCAGCTCTTCGCAAACGATAGCATAAATAAAATCATTCTGCGGCTGTGATACAAACAAATGCTTCTGATAACTCTGCCCAAAGCCTGCTCCGAAAAACCCGCCCGAGCCAACGGCATACTTGCCCTGAACCGTCTGCCACGTATCGTCAAGCAACGTATAGTTTTCAGGACGAAGCCACATATCAATACGCTTCACAACGTACGCAGGAATCATATCGTCGATCTTATTCCACGGTTGATCCTTAAACCATACGATCAAAAGCACTATTCCGACAATTGCAAAACCAGCTCCACCGAGCGCAATAAACCATTTTTTCTCACATCCAAGCGCCCACAAACAAATCGCGCCGATCAGGCAAACGATCAAAGTACCTGAAACGTGATTTTCAAGCATAATAGCGCCTGCGGCAATCACAATAAAAACAGCAGGCTTCAGCAGCGTGTTGACAGTTCTCTCTTTAAACGTCTGATTAGGATCGTGAATTTTCTTTTTATAAATATCACCATACCACGCCATTGCCAGAACAAGCGCAAATTTCATAATTTCGGACGGCTGAAGACTGATTGGACCAATAAACAGCCACCGTTGCGCAGACTGCGCCGCAACACCGATCACAAGAACAAGTAATAGCAGAATCAACGCCACGCCGTATATTGGAAGCGACATGATCTTGATCACCTTGTAATTCAGATACGAAACCGCAATCATACCGACAATACCGATCATAACAAACAAAAGCTGTTTTTTAATAAAATAGGCGCTGTCGCCATATCGTGAATAGGCGTACGCATAGCTTGCCGAAAATACCATGATCGAACCAAACGCAACTAACATCAACACGATAATCAACATGGGACGGTCCAGACTGTCTGTACAGAAAACAGACATTTTCTTTTTGGATATTTCCGAAGGAGTGGCATGACCGTCGGATTGTGAAGAAATGCGAATATACGTATCAGCAGATGATATACCCTGTTCTGTCGTATGATCCATATACATTCCTCCTTTTCACACACGATCACCGAAAAGATATGCTCTTATAAACCGAAATATGCCAGAATTGAAAAAATTACGGTAACGATCGAAAAAACGCTTACGATTTTGATCTCACTCCATTTGCTCTTTTCAAAATGATGATGAATCGGCGCCATTTTAAAAACGCGCTTTTTCGTCAACTTGTACACGCAGACTTGAATAATAACAGATGCCGCCTCAATCACGTAGATAACGCCGACAACAAGAGAAATCAAGGGGTTGTCAAGCATGTACGCCATAGCGACCACAGCTCCGCCAAGAAATAGCGAACCCGTATCGCCCATAAAAATACGTGCGGGATAAAAATTATACACCAGAAAACCAAGTGTAATACCGATTACGACCGCGCCAAGCAGCACAACACCAAGATTGGCAAGGACAACACCTGCCAGCACAAAAAAGCAAGAAACAAAAAAAGTGACACTCGAAGCAAGTCCATCAATTCCATCCGTCAGATTGACGCTGTTGATCACACCTGTAATCAGCAAGACAGAAATAATGTACCAGAATAGACCAAGATCTACCTCTCTTCCATAAAAAGGGATATACATTTCAGTAGAAAATCCGCGGACCCAGGCAATTCCCAAGGTATAGCCAATCGAAACGATCATTTGCAATATAAATTTAGGAAGTGCCTTTAACCCCTGATTTTGTTTTTTAAAAAACTTCGTATAATCATCAAGCACTCCGATTGCGCCGCTCATAAAAATCATCGCCACACTGAACAAAAGTTTAGGCACGAAACGATTTTCACTCTGCATATCGCCTCTTATAACCGCAAAAGCCGACAAAAGACAAAATGCAATTGAAAACGCAACCAAAAAAGCAAGTCCTCCCATTGTCGGAGTACCTTCCTTATTTTTATGCCAACGCGGACCTATATCCAGAATTTTCTGTCCGAGTTTAATGCTTTTCAGTTTAGGAATCAACCAAGCAGTTATTGTTTTTGTGATAATAAACGAAGAAACTATACCCAGTAAAATATATGCGATCCATTCTTTATATCCCATGTCAATCCTCACATACTGCAGCACATAACTTTCATCATGGTTGCGCCTTAAACATTTTATTTAATAAAAGGAATTGCCCGTTCAAGCGAAACTGCACGGCTCGCTTTAAACAAAACGACGTCCGAATGCTTTATGATTCGCGAAAGCGCTTTTCCAAGCACCTGAATATCATCGCTGTCATTGAAAATATATACGTTCTCGGAATTCATACCCGATGCAATTGCCGACGATGCAATATTTTCAGCTTCTTGCCCAAACGTAACAAGCACATCGGTTTCACAAGCGGTAACCGCGCGCCCCACCTCAGCGTGTCCTGCCCCGGAATATTCACCAAGCTCGCGCATATCACCGAGAACCGCCACACTGCGGCGTTTTTTCTTTTTCGCAATGTTTCTCAAAACCAAAAGAGATGCCGCCATCGACTCAGGAGAGGCATTATAACAGTCTTCAATAATAATCCGTCCGTTACTTACGTAAACGCTCTGTCGCATACTGACGTTTTTAAACTTCATAAGACCGCGTCGCATCTGAAACTCGCCGATACCAACAACCGTACCGACCATCCAAGCGAATGCAGCATCCAAAACATTATGTGAACCGATTGTTGGAATCGTAATACACTCAAACCGTTCTCCGCGAAGAACAAGATCAAACGCCGTCCCGTGTTCTCCTTCGATAATGTTATCCGCATAGCAATCCGCTTTCTGATTTTCAAGCGCAACGTACATCGCACCTTCGATTCCGGCAAGAAGCGGCTCATCCCCGTTCAAAATCAAAATTCCGTTTTCTTTAAGTCCATTCTTAATCTCCATTTTAGCATCCCGAATGGCCTCGCGCGATCCAAGATTTCCAATATGAGACGTGCCGATAGTCGTAATAACGGCTATGTCGGGACGGGCAATACGCGAAAGATACTCAATTTCCCCCTTCGCACTCATACCCATCTCAAGAACTGCCGCCTTATGCTCGGGCGATATGCCAAGCATCGTCATCGGGAGTCCAATCTCATTATTATAATTACCAAAAGTCTTTAAAGTTTGATAGCGTTCGGAAAGGACTGAGTAAATAAACTCCTTCGTCGTGGTTTTACCGACGCTTCCCGTCACGCCGACCGTAATGGGCGAAACGCGCGCCATATACGCATTTGCTAAACAACCCATTGCAATTCTCGTATCCTCAACAATAACGGCACATCCACTGAATCCCTCGGGTACACGCTCGCACAACGAGCATATTGCTCCCTTTTCAGTAGCTGAAGCCACGTAATCATTACCGTCAAACCGATCGCCGCGAATTGCGATAAAAAGCGCACCGTCACCAATATCACGCGAATCGGTGGTGATTTGTAAAATATCAGTTTTGCAAGCGCCGACAAGCTTGCCGCCCGTCATAGTTGCTACGTCCTTTGCAGATAAACTGCCTCTTATATGAATTGTCATAACGGGTTCCTTTCCTTTTTATTTATATCGTAAAACCAAGGGACTGAACGCGGCTATTCCCCAAAGAATAGCCGCGTTTGCTTTTGCGCTCTTTTCACCTTCGCAAAAGCAGATCCAATTTCTCTCAAAAGAATCAAAGAAGGTATCCATGCCGCTGCATACATTCGAGAAGAATTTGCCGTTCCGAGAAAGCATGCTTGCCGTTGCAGTCAATCTCGTATTCCTCGTGACCCTTACCTGCAACAAGGAGAATATCTCCTTCGCGAGTAGAATCAATTGCATATTGCAGCGCTTCACGTCTGTCTTCTATGACCTTTAGCGTAGTAGCTGTCTGATGAATATCCATTCCTGATAATATATCCTGAATGATACTGCTCTTATCCTCACTTCTTGAATTATCGCTCGTCACGATAACATCGTCAGCAAGACGTGTAGCAATATGCCCCATAATGGGGCGTTTAGAACGGTCGCGATCACCGCCGCATCCGAACAAAACACGAAGTCTTCTCGGATACTTTGCCGATTGCTGATACCCTTTCAATACATTCAGTACCGATAACAGAGCATCGGGTGTATGTGCATAATCAAGAATTAAAGTAAATGCTTCGTTATATAACGTTTCAAGTCGTCCCTTCACACCACGAAAAGCAGATAAAGCACACTGTATCGTTTGCGTGTCAACATCATCTAATAACGCCGCCGATATTGCGGCAAGGCTGTTATATACCTGAAAATGTCCGATAAGAGGAGACTCAATGTCGAGCATTCGATTCTGGCAGCGTATCCTATACGACAATCCCGCAAAAGAACGCGCTTTCATCGACGAAATACGAAAATCGCTTCCTTTTTTATGCCCGTAACCGTAAACCTGACAAGGACTGCATCTTGATGCATCGTAACTATACGGGTCATCATAATTAAATAAGCCTTTCCTGCACTGACGGAACAATAGCTGTTTGGATTTGGCATATTCCGCCATCGTTTTATGATAATCAAGATGATCCTGCGTTAAATTGGTATATATCGCAGTATCAAAATATAAATCCGCAATGCGGTATCCTGCTAAAGCGTGCGAAGAAACTTCCATAAAAACACGCTCCACGCCCTTGTCTTTTGCTTCTCTCAGTTTTTGATAAAGAAGCTCCGGGAGCGGCGTTGTATGATCGCTTTCCTCCGATCTATCGTCAATGGTAATACCAAGTGTTCCGATCGTAGCGGTTTTCAGACCCGCATGGCGATATATTGCATCAAGAATCGAAACAGTAGAAGTTTTCCCATTTGTTCCCGTCACGCCGAAAATAGTAAGGTCTTTCTGAGGATTGCCGTACCACGCAGAAAAAAGCGAAGATGCTGCGCGATGCGTATCAGGAACGAGAATTTCATTTTCAACACCAAGTTTTTTTTCACTCACAATCGCTACGGCGCCTTTGTTCAACGCTTCTTTGGCATAGCAATGTCCGTCAGCTTTTTCACCCTTCAGGCAAAGAAATAAATTTCCTTTCTGCACTTTGCGAGAATCCGTGACTATTCCTGTTATTTCAACGTCCCTGTCAACAGCAATCAGTCGAGAAAGCTTCAAAATAGCCTCGATTCTTTTGAATTACACGTCGTATATTACGGTATAACCGTTTCTATGTCATCCGGCTCATCATAAAGACACCGGATTTTAACCACTGTACCGCGTTTCACTTCGGTCTTGGCAACGATCGACTGCTCCACAACCTTTGCACCGCCGCCAACGTTATAATTGGTCGCGCCCGAAATCAACACGTTAAGTCCTTTGGCCTGTAAAGCCTTAATCGCTTCTTCGGCAGTCATACCGACTATATCGGGGACTATCGACGTTTGCGTCGACGTTGCAATGCCTTCAGTATAAAGAATAACCTTGCCCTCACTTTTCGTCAGAGAAGCTCCTGCCGTCGGCATTTGCGCGGTAACGGTATCACCTCCGCCAACAATCTCATAAGAAATACCGAGCGTATTAATCGCCTTAATCGCGCCTTCCACATCCTGACCGACGTAATTCTTAACGGAAACGGCGGCGCGCGCCATTTCTTCTTCGCTGTAATTACGCTCAACGCCAAGATACGGGAGCGCCTCAGACAAGAAATTTGCCACGTAGGGCGCGGCAACTGTTGAACCGTAAACCGAACCCTTCGGCTCATCTACAATAATTAATACTGCAATTTGAGGATTGTCAGCGGGTGCAATCGCAACCGTCGAACCGATACGCAGATCCTTATTTCCTGTTTCGGGGTTTACGGTATCGCGTTTTTCGGAAGTACCTGTTTTAGCCGCAATCTTATAGCCGGCAACGTAAGCATTTTTAGCGCCGCCGTCACCGGAAACGCCTTTTTCAAGAACGTCAATAATTTCTGCGCAAACCGAAGAAGAAATAATTTGTCTGATTTCCTCGGATTGATAGGATACCACAATGTTACCGTCATTATCAACAAGAGCATTTACTACGCGCGGTGTGATCAGATGTCCGCCGTTTGCAATTGCCGCTATTGCGGTAATCTGACGAATCATCGTCGTTTTGAAGGTCTGCCCAAAAGAATAGCACGCAAGACTGACGATACCGAAATTTTCCTCGTTAGAATAAATGCCCGTTGCTTCACCGGGAAGATCAATACCGGTTTTTTCCATATAACCGAGCATTGCAAAATACTCGTAAAACTTTTCCTGTCCGATCTTGAGCGCAACTTGCATCAACGCAGGGTTGCAGGATTGCTGTAAAAGCGTAGCATAATCGTGTGTACCGTGACCCGTCGTTTTGTGACATTTAATTTTAGTCCCCGCCACAACGTAATAACCCGGGCAAGAGTAAGTATCGGCAAAAGAAGTCACTTGTTCTTCAAGAGCAATCGCCGAAGTCAGAACCTTAAAAGTAGAACCCGGCTCATAAGTTTCACTCACAGTCTTATTGTTCCACGAATTATAGATAAGCTCATATTTATACTCATTCAAAATGGCATTATATTTCGCAAGATATTCCTCACTTCCTGCCAAAAGCCCGAGATCTGCAAGCTGCGCCTCTACTTTACCGCTTTGAACATATTCATCATACTTGATCTGTGCATCGTTTGAAAGAACATAGGGGGAATTCAAATTCACAGTAGGATACTGTCCCATTGCCAACACCTCACCGGTATTGACATCCATGACAATTCCCGCAACCTTATTCCCCGCCTCTGCATTAACGTATGCGTTATAAAGCTGCGCCTCCAACATTCGCTGGAGAGTCATATCAATAGTCGAAACCACATTCAGACCATCACTCGCCGCAACGTAATACTCATACGTTGAGGGCAAAGACTGGCTTTGCCCGTTTTTCGTCGTAATGTACTTTCCGTTCGTCCCGGCTAAATATTGATCATACTGTAATTCCAACCCAAACAAACCGCTATCCGTACCCATTGCACCAACAACATTTGCCGCAAGAGAACCTCCCGGATAGTAACGAATGGTCGAAGCCTGTAAATAAATTTCCGTTTCAAATCCGTTTTCATCTATAAAAGAACGAATCTTATCAGCGGTATCTTTATCGACCTTATTCTTAATCGTTTCGTCCTTTCGGTTAGCTTTCTGTGTTTTTTGATACACCTCATCATACGATACGCCAAGAATTGCCGAAAGCGTTTCTGAAATCAATTTTGCATCGTCGTGATTTTCATTATCGTCATTCTGAATGTCAACGGGAGAAATAAATACACGGTACGCCGTGGTATTTCCTGCCAACACGTTCAGATTACGGTCATATATCGTACCGCGCACCGCAGAAATCACCGTTTCCTGCTGAATATTGGCAATAACCTTGCCCTGATAATAATCGTATGATACGATCTGCATGGAAAACAATTGTGCAATAACAATTGAAGCGATGATGCAAAATGTGATAAACAACACTCTGATGCGCGAATTCAGTGTATATCGAATAGAGGGAATATCTTTCATTTGTAATACCTTTCGCGGGGTTCATAACAAAAAGAAGGCGCTTACGCCTTCTTTTGTCAATATTACAATTGGCAAGCGGCGTAGCCTTACTATTCTATTACCGTTTTATAAAATATATTTCTTAAAACGGCAAATATAGATTTTCTTTATACGTCCGATCTACTCAATTACATCTTCTCTCTCATCAGTCGGATTCTGCTGACCCTTGAGCATACCCAACTCGTTCACCGCGTATTGCTCGAATGCAACCATATCATTTTTCTTTTCAAGCTCCCAAGCATACTCTTTATTCTGCTTTTCAAGAATAGCGATTTCACTTTTCAAACGCGAAGCCGTTATTGTAGCCTCGTTTAATGCCACACAGGAAGCCACCGCAGTCATTAAAACGACGGTAAGACAAACGATAGCCAGAACGAATTGTCTTGTTTTGGTTCTATTATCATGCTCCCGCCGAACTGACGAGAAAATCGGAAGATCATCCGAACTCATAACGAGGTGCGTATCTTCCGATTTCTGAAATCTCAAATCATTCATACTTACTCCGATCTGCAAAAAGTCAAAGCTTTTCGATTATTCTGAGCTTTGCACTGCGCGAACGAGGATTTTCCTCAAGTTCTTTCGCAGACGGCAAAATCGGCTTTTTATTAACCAACTTGATTTTCGGTTTATTTCCACAAACGCACACAGGAAAACCGGGCGGACAAGTACAACCGCTTGCAAGATCGGCAAATGTCTGTTTAACAATGCGATCTTCAAGTGAATGAAAGGTAATCACGGAAAGTCTGCCGCCGGGAGCTAACAGCTCCACCAACGATCTGAGTGTTGGCTCGATCACGGCAAGCTCACCGTTTACCTCGATGCGAATTGCCTGAAAACTTCTTTTAGCAGGGTGATGTCCACCGATCTGCGCCTTCATCGGAATCGCACGCTTAATCAGCTCTACCAACTGTTGCGTTGTTTCAATCGGCTTCACAGTCCGTTCATTCACGATCATACGCGCGATCTGAGGGGCAAATTTTTCCTCCCCGTAATCAAAAAGAATTTTTTTCAATCTGCCTTCATCATAAGTGTTTACAACGTCGTAAGCAGTAAGTCGAGCATCCTGATCCATTCTCATATCAAGATAAGCATCGTGCATATAAGCAAAACCGCGTTCAGCGGTATCTAATTGGTAAGATGACACGCCCAAATCAATTACCGCACCGTTGACGCTGTCAATGTTCAACGACTCGGCAATTGATTGGGCGAAAGAAAAGTTCGAACGTACAAAAATAACTCTATCAGCATAATCCGAAAGACGTTCGCTTGCGGCAGCAATCGCCGCGGCATCCTGGTCAATGGCAATCAATTTGCCGTTTTTCGAAAGATGCTTAACTATTTCAAGACTGTGTCCGCCGCCGCCGGCAGTACAGTCAAAGTAAATTCCATCTTCTTTTATATTAAGTCCTTCACAGGACTCGCGGAGTAACACGGAATAATGCGAAAAGGATGACATATTACATACCCATTTCTATCAGAGTTTCTGCAATTTCCTCTGCGCTCATATCACTAACCATCGCATCGTAATCATCTTCATTCCAGATTTCGATATGATCGCCGACGCCGAGTGAAACAATGTTCTTATCAAGTCCGGCGTATGCTTTAAAGACAGGAGGAATCACAATTCTGCCTTGTGCGTCAACCGAAGTATCCTGAGAAAGGCCGTATACCCATCTTCGCACCTGTCGTGCTTTGATCGGCGGATAATTTTCAATAGTTTCCTGAAATTTTTGCCAGCTGTCAAGAGGATATACCGTCAAACACTTATCAACACCGCGAGCGATAATAACAGTTCCGCCGAGTGCTTCACGAAGTTTTGCGGGCAGAAAAGTACGGTTCTTGGCATCCAACGTATGTCTGTGTTCGCCCAGCATCATACTTTTCACTCCCCTTTCCTCTTTTTTACTCCATTTTCATCCACAACCTTATTATAATCGTTCCTTATAAATAACGCAAGAGGAATTTATCTTCTTTTTCAAAGAAATTTCATATTTTTTCGATTGTGCAGAACGAAAATATAATTTTTTCGACAGCGTTCAGAAAATATGTTCTTTTTTATTATGAAATCTTCTCAAAATTGATATATCACGCCCATATTCGATATATTTTTTTGTCATTTTAGCACAAAAAAAGAAAAAGTGGCGTATGCCGTTCTCAAAAAAAGAACGGCATACGCCACAAAAAAGAACGTATGATTATTCAGACCGTTTTACCAATATTCAGAATTTCGCCAATCAATTTAGCAGTAGAAGGCAGGAGCATATCCTGCGGGATCACACCGTCTTTTAACGATTTTCTTGCCGCAGAGGAGGAAATTCCCGCATCCTCAAACGTCGATGCCCAGAGCCACGTTTCAAGATCGGGATTTCGCTCGTGATTGTAGCGCGCCATCTCCAATTCATACATCATATCATCCGCATTTCTTACCCCTCGCGCCACAAAACCGATTCCATGCGATTTTGCATAATCAGCAACGTAACCGTCAGAAAAATCCACCTTCACGTTTCCGAGATTCAGTTCCTTGATTCCCTCGCGTATCAATAAAAGACGTTGCTCCCGATTAAACATATACGTTTTATCAGGATTGATAAACATACAAACCGTTACTTCATCAAAAGCACGGGCTGCGGTTTCGATCATGGCAAAATGACCGCGCGTAATCGGATCAAAACTACCTGTCAAAAGAACCTCAGCCATCCGCTTCTTCCTTTCCATTGACAAGAATCGTTAAATACGTTTGCGAATATCGGGCAAAACGCTTCACGTAAAGCCCTTCTCCACCAAATGGCATATCTCGGTTACTTTCACAGCAAATTAAAGCGCCGTCAGCAAGAATATCCGCCCTCACCATCCGATCAATCGCATCCTGAAGCATATCCGATGCATACGGCGGATCAAGAAACACAATGTCGAATTTTTCACGTCCCTGACAGCCTCGGATAACTGCCTTATAATCAGTATTTAAAACACGTGATTTTTCATAAAGCTTCGTTTTTTGCGCATTCTTTTTGATCACGTCACAGGCATTTCTGTCAGCATCGGAAAAAAGCGCACTCACCGCACCGCGCGACAATGCCTCAAGTCCAAGCTGACCCGACCCGGCAAACAGATCAAGAATGCGTCTGCCCTCAAGATCAAATTGAATCATCGAAAAAAGCGCTTCCTTCACACGTTCGCTCGTCGGACGTGTGACCTCCTCACCTTCAAGCGCGATCAAACGAACGCTTCTGGCGCTACCCGTAATAATTCTCATAGTCTTTCCTCTTTTCCCTTTTACTCGTTTTCTTGATGAAAGTAACGGTATATGGCTTCGGCATCCCGCCGCGATATTCCCGATACTTCCGCAAGATCATCAACCGCCGCTTCTTTGATGGCTTTTATGCTCTTAAATACCCTTAAAAGAAGCGCCGCCTTTTTATGCCCAATTCCTTTAATATCTTGTAAAACAGAGCGTGTAGTCGTTTTACTTTTGATGTTCTTCATCATTTTCAAAGCGAAGCGGTGCACTTCTTCCTGAATTTTATAAATGAAAACAAAAACCGAATGCTCCCTGGCTATACTGATTTCCGATTCTTCATCCACTAAAGCTCTCGTTTTATGAAAATCGTCCTTTACCATTCCAAAAACAGGAAGCCGGACACCCTTTTCTCGCAAAATAGCTTTAATTATTGCAACGTGAGTTTTTCCGCCGTCAAGCAGAAAGAGATCCGGCAATGGATCTTCATCAATGTGTGACAACCGCCTTTCGATCGCCTCGCGCATCGCCGCGTAATCGTCCGGTTTTTCATTAAGCGAACGGATCTTATACGTACGATACCGCTTTTTATCAAGCTTTCCGTTTTCAAGAGCAATCAAACCCGCAACGCACGTATCCCTCCCATAATTAGAAATATCAATCGCCTCAATCCGTTCAGGCACAACCTCCAATCCCAAGATAGATGCTAACCTGAGTAACACTTCATCATTGCGCTCCGCCTCCGCATTATAAGCATTGGCATGAATACGCGCATTATCTGCCACGAGATCACAAAGCTGTTTATACTCTCCCCTTTGCGGAATCAGTAATGACACGCGGCGCTCAGCAAGACGGCTCAATTGTTCCTTTAACAGCTCCAGATGCTCCAAACTCAATGAAAAACCAAGATACAAAGTCTTCGGAATATAATCACGGCGCTCGTAAAGTGCGAATAAAAACGCAGAAAGAGAGTCCTCCTCCACAAGCTTTTCGCCCGAAAACACAAAGTTATCCGAGTCGATCACCGCCCCGTCCCGCACGTAATAAATCGCAAGACAAGAGGAAAGCTCGTGCTTATACAAAGAAATTACGTCGTATTCATCTCCGGGCGCTCCGACGATCTTCTGCTTTTCCCAGAGTAACGAAAGCGCGTTTATCCGATCGCGGTATATCGCCGCCGCCTCAAATGCAAGATGTTGAGAAGCGTATTGCATCTTTTCCTGCAAAATTGCTTTGACCTGTTTAAAATTCCCCCGCAAAAACGATAAAATAGCAGGAAATGCCTCGCGATATTCCTGAGCGCTGATCCGACCGTCACAAACGGCCATACACTGTCCGATCTGGCTGTATATACACGGCCGCTCCTTGCCGATATCACGCGGAAACTGTCGCTTACAGGTCGGCAATCCAAAAATCCGATTAACCGTTTTAATTACACGCATAGCAAGAAAGGACGAAGAATACGGCCCAAAATATTTTGCTTTATCACGGGTTCTTTTACGAACCATCACAACTCTCGGATATTCTTCATCCATAGTCACTTTGATATATGGATAATTTTTGGAATCCTTCAAAAGAATATTGTACTTAGGCTTGTGAAGCTTGATCAGTTTATTTTCAAGAGTAAACGCTTCAATCTCCGTGTCGGTAAGCATAAATTCAAAATCCCGTACCAATGCCACCATTGCCGCCGTTTTTACGTCTTTCGGCACATCCAGAAAATACTGCGATACACGGTTACGGAGCGCTTTGGATTTTCCGACGTATATAATTTTTCCGTCAGCATTTTTCATAAGATACACGCCGGGAGTCAATGGAAGATCCATTGCTTTTTTTCTCAATAATTGACGAACATTATCTTGCATATTACGCCTCTGACATATCAAAAAAGACTGTTGCAAATAAAGCGCAACAGTCTTATCACGTTTCGTTATACGAAAAATCGCTTATAACATTAACCGAAACGACGTCTATCGATTATTCACCGACGAGTCCGTTTTCGATCAACGAGCAAAGTCCCTCAACTGCAGAAGTTTCGTCATTTCCGTCAGCGATAACCGTTACCGTCATACCCTTAGCAATACCCAACGACAAGACACCGAGAAGCGACTTTGCATTCACTCTTCTTTCATCCTTCTCTACCCAGATCGAGCATTTGTAAGAATTGGCTTTCTTAATAAAAAACGTTGCGGGTCTTGCGTGAAGTCCTTGCAAATTCTGCACCGTTATCTCTTTAGAAATCATGACAATTGTTCTCCTTAGTCTAAAACACTTTCACTAACTACAATATAGCACAACCATTATAGCAGTATCAAAAGAAAAAATCAAGACCTAATCGCGAAAAATCATTTATTTTCGCGGAATTTCGGTAATTAATACAGTTATCGTATAGGAATTGGAATTAATATTGAGTATTTTACCCACATATAAATTCGTATTTTCCTGGCAAACGAATCCTTGGTCGGTATATCGACCGCTGATGTCAATGACACCCGAAACTGTATAACTGTTCTGATCTTCCACAGTTATAAATTCTACTACGCCTTCTTCATTCTTTTGTTCCACAACAATTTTACCGTTTTGCGAAGTAAACGATTGCAATTTTCCAAACGCCTTCCCGTTTAACGTTAATACGCGATCCTTTTGCATACGGGAAAGTTGTTCCGCCGTAACGCCTTCTGCTTTAAAAAGAATCGTTACCGTTTCTTCCGGTGTCGATTTCATAATCCAATCGGCAATTACCGTACGAAAACCAATTCCAAGAATCGAAAGCAACAAAACAACAATCAACCCAAAATCCAAAGCGGTAAAATGTCTTTTTTTTACGCGGTTGTCAGTGGCTACTGACTTTTCGGTAATTTGGGCATCCATAGAAAATAGCTTTTCATTCTCATTCATTACCCTTTACCTCCTCAATATCCTTGCAATATGCCTCTGCTGTAAAAAAGGGGGTCGCCATTGTAAACGTATCACCTATACGCAGTATTTTGCCGTCAATCGTATAACTTCCATCCGTAAACGATGCCTCCGCTTCAATCTCAATCAAAAAACTGCTTTTATCGGGACGGGGGGCATAAATCAAATCGCCCGCTGCATCAACCGCTGACGTCGCTGCCATATACGGCATAGCTTCACTGACGGATCTGACTTTACCGAGAGTATACGAATCGCCAATGTGATACACTTCTTCCCCTTTAGCAATCGGCAAACTTTTATTCTCATTCAGCAAATCGTTATCAATACCCCGGATTTCAAGCGTATAAATCACTGTTTTCCGATCGCTTCCCTGCGCCGAAGGTCCGAATGAAATACGGTCTGCAAAAAAGACAAAAAACACCGAGACAAGAAGTACCACAAGCAGTAAAAGTAAAATACCTGCATCCACGACATTAAACGGGGTGCGCCGTCTGTTTTTCATTTTATTGTTCATAAGCCATAATCCTTTCCAACACAGACACTCACCTGCGAACCGATATATCCAGATCGCAACGATCTGCTTCCCTCACACAATCCGTTACTGACCGACTACCGATTTGTCTTGCGGCAGACAAAATCCCAATCAACACGAAAAAGAGCAAATAAATACGCATATTATACCAGACGTAATCGGTCACACCATGCAACAGCAACGCTGACAACGCGCCGTATACGCCAAGTGCATACAACGATATGCTGTGATTCATTCTGCATTTTGCAAAAAGAGTAAAAACCACTCGTGTGACCGATACGAGCATAATAACAAAAACCAAAAATCCAACAATGCCAAGTTCAATAACGATCTGCAATGCAAGATTATGCGCATGCGGAGCATTTTCGATGCCTGAAAGCGCATACGGCAAATACGAAGCACGGAAGGCTTCCTCACCAATGCCGACCCCGGACCAGAATACATCGCGAATAAGCGCGGAACAGCCCTGCCAAATGTGAATGCGATACAACGTAGAGGAGTCGGAAAAAGTCACAATACTTTGAACACGGACAACAAACGACTCAGGAAGAAACACAAAAGCCGCAACGGATACAGCAAGCCCAACCAGCACAAAGGGCAGTGACTTATGAGAATATAAAAGCAAAATACCTATTAAAGCAACCGCAAGCGCGATCCATGCGCCTCGCGACCAGGTAAACACAAGTGCCGCACCATTCAAGCCCAGTACAACGAGCGATAAAAACTTCTGTGTAGCTTGCTTATGCGCAAAAAAACTACCCAGAGAAACAAAAAATGCGATCAACAAAAATTCAGCCAGAACATTCGGATTATCCCACAGCGAAGAAGCTCTTCCAGATAGCGAAGAAAAAACAGCCATATCTTGCCATTTCGAGCTTGCCTTTCCAAGAATAAACTCAACAATCGCCAAAACCGAAACAGGAATCGACGAAGCAATCAGCGCATCAATACAACGTTTCAGCCAAGCCTCATCACGCACCAGAACTTTAAGAATAAAATAACTCATTCCAAATGCAAAAAGCGTCAACGCTCTGACAGCAGAGTCAGTACCGCCCACCGTAATGATACCGCCCAAAAGCGTAAGGATCAAGAAAATACCCACGTAAATATCAAGCGGCTCAAAACGATACGTACGTTTACCGCGCAAAAGCTTCAATACGGTTGAAACGAACAACAGCACAATCAGCAGAACAGCAATTACAGTAGGATGCTCAAAAAGAGATAAATACGGCAACACAAATATACCGAAAATCACACCAAACTCAGGTATATTCATGACGATCATGACCAAGACCGCCACCAACAAAACGATAAAAAACCAATGCGGCGTGGCAAAGAAAGTTAAAATTCCCAAAAGAACTCCGATAAAAAAAGCAAATCGTCTTGGAATAATCTTCGCGTCAGAGGTCGTTTTACGGATCTGTGTTACGCCCATCGTGGCATTCAGCAAAGAGCCGATCAAAACACTGTCAAGCATAAATGAAGCAAGCGAGCCGTTTTGCGCAAACACCCATATCAACGAAAGCCCCATCAGAACAACTGCCGCAGCCATATACGTTACCGTAAGAACCGTATCATTGGAAAGCGCATAAGTAAACACACCGAGCGGCACGTCAAATATCGCAAAAAAGAGGGTCATTGCCTGAGAAATCAACAAAAACAACGCAAATCCGAACAAGATGAGACCATAGTTGACAAGCGGCGTGTTCAATAATACGCTTTTAAACTGCCTTGCAGTGCCAACAAGCCTGCTTTTATCAAACTTCTCCGCAAATCTGTCTCGCACATCACATCGTATCGAACCTTCTTCATACGTTACGATTCCGTCTGCCTCCGGCGGCAATTCCTCAAGAATCGGCGCTTCCTGAAAACCATTTGCATTCTTTTTCCATTTTGAAAACAAACGGCTCAACATCGTATGATTCAAGCGCTCGCACGAGGCATCATAACCGGAAAGATAGCGTCCTACCGCACCGTTCTGCACATAGCGGTAAAAGCGCTTATTCAATGAGCCAAACACACGTAAGAAAAAACTTTTTCTTCTTACCTTTTTGGGTCGTAAACTCATTTTCATCACCCCTTTGGAAATCACATTCACCAAACAATCAAATGATAAGATCAGGCCTTTTTTTCATCGTAAGCTGCAAGGCCTCGCGTTCTCTCCATTTTTGTATTTCCTTATGATTGCCGCTAAGCAATACATCCGGAACTTTCTTTCCGTGAAAATTATACGGGCGCGTATACTGCGGATACTCAAGCATTCCGCAAGACACGCTTTCATTTTCATAGCATTCGGCATCCGACAAAACACCGTCACAGGTTCTGGAAACAGCATCGATAAGAATGCATGCAGGCAACTCGCCGCCGGTCAAAACGTAATCTCCGATTGAGATTTCCTCGTCGCAGATTTCCTCGATCACGCGCGCATCAATTCCCTCATAGTGTCCGCAAAGGATCAAAAGATTGTCATATTGACGAAGTTCCTTCACTTTCTTCTGTGTTAAAAGACTGCCTTGCGGTGACATATAGATCGTTCGTACCGAGCCTTTCAAACGTCCTATAACATCCGTATAACAATCATATACCGGCGGCGCCGCCATTAGCATGCCCATTCCGCCGCCATACGGCGTATCATCGACACGCCGATGCTTGTCCTTGGAATAATCACGGATATCATGCGCTTCAATTTCGATATAACCCGCATCGCACGCCCTACCGATAATACTTTCCGAGCATACAAAGCGGATCATATCAGGAAACAAAGTCATAACCGCAAACTTCATAACAATCCCTCAATAACCGAAACGGCAATACCCTTTTCAAGATCAACCGACTTCACAAATTCATCTACCACAGGAATATACGCCTTCGTTCCGTCACATTTTACAATTTCGTAAATATCGCTTGCCCCATAGTTCAATACATCGGTCAACTTTCCGTAAATCTCGCCGTTTTCAATATCATATATCGGAAGTCCGATCAGATCAACGATAAAATGCTCGCCTTCTTCAAGAGCAAAGTCTTCGCGAAGCGCATAAATCATCTTGTTTTTTAACGGAATTGCCTCCTCTATACAGTCATAGCCCGCAAAATGAAACAGTACGCGTCCTTTAAATAAACTTGCTTTTTTGATTGTGAACTTCATATACCCGTCTTTATTTTTCAAAAAAAGCGATGGCAATGACTGTAAAACCTCCGGAGAATCACAATACGATTCCACGACGACATCACCGCCGATACCGTGAGTATTGATAATTTTACCCGCTTCAATATATAAAGATTCTTTCATAGTTTCGTCCTTTATTCCTTGATATATACCTTCTTGATCTCGCAAACGTAAACCGTATGAAAATCGTCGGCAGGATAATTCTTAAGCAAGGCTTCTTCAAGAAATCCCTCCTTTTTCAGAATGTCCTCATAGAGTTTTTTCACGACAAAAACAAGTTCACCTTCAGACACCGTAACCGTACCGTCAATCTCTGTCACGCTAAGTCCCGTTTCTTTGATCTTATCAACATTACGCCCAGACAACTTACCGCACACTTTGTGTGCATCCTTTTTATCGAAAGGCAGAACGGCAACGGAAAAAACATCCTGTTCATCCAAAAGCTTATGCGTATGGCGTTGAGGGCGCACAAACAAAAAGCAGACCTCTTTGTGCCAAAGAATACCGAATCCTCCCCAACTTGCCGTCATCATATTCATTCTGCCGTTTTCATTATCCCACGCGCAGATCAAAAGCCAATCGTCGTCAATCTTATGAAATAAGTTTTCACTCAACTCTTTTGCAGCAATTTCCTTAAACGCCATAAATTCTTCCTCCGCTCACAGTTTTAACGCATTACCAACATAAATTTCGGTACGTTTTCACAAGAAGTTAAGATATCCCTTTTATCATATTATATGATAATATTTCCAAAAAGTCAATATCAATATTTCATCGACAAAAAAATTCATTTTTTACTTTACAAACGATTTCTTTTATGCTATACTTAACATGGTGTATTTTTCCTAATAATTTATTTATATTTTTATATTTATATTTAAATTATAAGTAGGAGAAAATTTTTCGCTTTCCATCTCTAATCTGGTGAAAGGATGAGGACGCAACGTTTAGATTGCGTGTAACAAAATGAAAAAAAACAAGAAATCGTATTTAGGTATGAAATGGTGGCAGTTTATCCTGATTTGGGTTATCACTACTCTGCTCTTCTGGATTTTACCCATCGCTTCCCAAACGCAAAATAATCCTCTTATACTGACCGCATTTGTTTCAGGCATTTATTTTTGCATTTTAGCGTTCATATTCATTTTCGGAAGAGTGCGCATCATAAAAAATCGTAAAAACGCAGAACTTGCTCCCGTTGTTGCGGAATTACCGCACACAGTTTATAATGAAATCTCGACACCCATCGCGCTATGTAACGAAAACGGCTTCATCGTTTGGGCAAACCATTGCTTTGAAGTAGCTTTCGACCTGCCTCACGGGAAAACAAGAACACTTCGTTCGATCACAGGCTTTGGCATTGAGCGCTTTAACGATGCTGACGAAGCCGAAGATATTATCTGGTCCTCAAATGACACCGTTTATCACGTTATGGCAAAACCCTGCCAGAACGATCACACTCTCATTTGGTGGGACGATATTACGGTAGCGGAAAATCTCCGCGCTCGTATGGCTCTTGAAGAAACCTTCGTCGCTTATATCTATATCGACAATATCGATGAATTAGTGCAGATTGAAGGCGAAAATACCACCTCGGTTGCCTCAACCATTTCACACATGCTGATCGAATGGGGCGTATCGGCAGGCGGTATCATCAAAGAATTTGAACGTAACAAATTCATCTTCGTTTTCAGCCGCCAAGGCTATGAAAAAATTAAAAAGTTTGAAATTTTTGCCGATATCCATGCAATTCCCGTTGGAAAAAGTGATATTCCGCCCACAATTTCAATCGGCACTTCCACCGTTTCCGGTACGATGACAGAAAAAGATGCCGCGGCAAAAGCGGCAATTGAGCTTGCCCTTGCGCGTGGCGGCGACCAGGCGGTCATCAAATCAGAAGACGGCATTGAATATATCGGCGGTCTGACAAAATCCTCTCAAAAACGCTCAACCGTAAAATCGCGAACCGTTGCATCAAAACTGACAAGCCTGATCCAAAGCAGCTCCAACGTACTCATAATGGGTCACAAATATGCTGACTTTGACTCTTTCGGCGCTTGTATCGGTATGGCACGCCTGATTATGCAGTGCGGAAAACCCTGTTATATCATAACCGACAAAAGCAACGCCTCTCTTGCTAAATGCTTTGACAGACTAAAATCGCTTCACGCATACGATAACGTATTCGTAAGTGCGGCAGAGGCTTGCGAGCTCAACTATTCCGATACGCTCCTCATCATCGTCGACGTCAACAATCCCACACAATTTGAAAGTGAAGAAATCGCAAAGCTCGTTCGTAAAGTGGTATACGTTGACCACCACAGAATGAATGCCGAGTTTTCCAAAACTCCGGTTCTTCATTATATTGAACCCTCCGCCTCCTCGGCGTGCGAGTTGGTATGTGAAATTCTCGAGCAAACCTCAGCAAGTGTCAAACTTTCCAAACAAGAAGCAGACCTTATGTTTGCAGGTATTATGCTCGACACCAAACATTTCGTTGTCAATACCGGTGTCAGAACCTTCTCAGCAGCACAGTATCTGCGCGGTCAGGGTGCCAATCCCAACGAAGCGCAGGAACTTTTCAAAACAGGACTTGACGATCTGATCCGCAAGGCGCGTTTTGAAACCAACGTTCAGATCTACCGCAAAACGATTGCCATTTCGATCAATAACGAAGATGATAACACTGCACAAGACCGCATCGCAGCAGCCAAGGTCGCCGATAATCTTTTGACTGTCGACGGCGTTCTCGCCTCTTTTGCTCTTTGTAAAATTGACGATACCGTTCGCATTTCCGCACGTTCTACCGGCAAGATAAACGTACAGATCATTCTTGAAAAAATCGGCGGCGGCGGTCATTACGACGCCGCAGCAACCGTCATTTACGGCAGTATCGATGAGGCAATGGCGCAACTCACCAACGCAATCGACAACTATCTCGACGAACAATAAATATCACTTGAAAGGCAATATAAAACTATGAAGGTTGTTCTTACACAAGACGTAAAATCACAAGGTAAAAAAGGCGACATGATCGAAGTATCGGAAGGATATGCACGTAATTTTCTTTTCCCAAAAAAACTCGCCGTCATCGCCGACAATAAAATTATTAACGAACTGAAAAACAAAGAATCCGCACAAAAATTCAAAATTGATACCGAAACACAGGAAGCTAAGGCACTTGCAGAAAAGCTTAACGAAATCAAAGTCGTCATCTCTCTCTCTGCCGGAAACGACGGAAAACCTTATGGCTCAGTCACATCCAAGGAAATCGCGGAAAGCCTTGAAGCCTCTCACAAAATTACCGTTGACAAACGCAAAATCGTACTCGATAAACCGATTCGTGCTTTTGGCTCGTATACCCTTGACGTAAAGCTTTATACAGGAGTCGTTGGCAAAATTCATTTGACTGTTACCGAAAAAAAATAATCAGTATTCAAAAACAAGGAGCATATAAATGGCACTTAACGATACTCCCGTACGCAAGCTCCCCTTTTCCTTAGAAGCAGAACAATCGGTGCTTGGATCGATTCTGATTGATCCCGAATCAATCGGCGAGATCGCAACTATTATCACAACCGATGATTTTTATCTTGAACAGCACCGGGAAATCTATACGGCAATGCAACGTCTGTTTTTGCAAAGCAAAGACATTGATGCCGTTATGCTCGCGGAAGAACTTGTCCGCGAAGGCGTATACGACATCGAAAGATCAAGGTCCTATATCCGCACGCTTGCCGATATCGTACCCTCTGCAAGTAACGTCAAGGAATATGCACGCATCGTGAAAGACAAGAGCCTTCTTCGCTCTCTCATCGAGATATGCAACAATATTACCGAAAGCGCTTACGCCGCACAGGATGATGTTTCGTTTATTCTCGACAATGCAGGCGGTTTGATCTTTTCCTTGACACAAAACCAACAGCAATCCGACTTTACACATATTCGCGACGTTATCGTTGATACCTACTCGCATTTGAAAGCATTGTCGGAAAATGCCGAGGAAACCAAGGGCGTTGAAACCGGATTTTCAGCACTTGATAACGTACTCGTTGGTATGGGCAAAGGCGATCTCGTTCTGATCGGCGCCCGTCCCGGTATGGGTAAAACCTCATTTGCTTTAAATATTGCCTCCAACGTCGCCAGAAAAACCGGCAAAGAGGTATGTATTTTTTCTCTTGAAATGTCCAAGCAACAACTCGTAATGCGTATGCTATCCTCGGAAGCTATGGTAGAATCCAACAAGCTCCGTAGCGGTACACTTTCAAAAGAGGACTGGGATAAGCTTGCCCGAGCCTCCGAATACCTTGCTGCATGCGACATTTACATTGATGATACGTCGGGTATCACTGTCACAAGCATGAAATCCAAACTTCGCAAAAAGAAAAATCTCGGACTCGTGGTCGTCGACTATCTCCAGCTCATGCAAAGTGATAAAAAAATCGACAACCGCGTCCTTGAAGTAGGCGATATTTCGCGTAATATGAAACTTATGGCCAAGGATCTCGGCGTTCCCGTGATCTGTTGCGCACAGCTTTCCCGAGGTCCGGAAGGAAGAACCAGCAAAAAACCGATGCTTTCCGATCTGCGTGACTCGGGTGCGATCGAGCAGGATGCCGATGCCGTACTCTTTTTGTACCGCGAAATGTATTATGACGACGGCACAGGCAAAACACAGGCAGACGAAAACGTCGCCGAAGTGATAGTTGCCAAAAACCGTCACGGTAGTACCGACAACGGAATCAAAATGGGTTGGTACGGTCCGTTCACCAAGTTCACCACCATTGATCCCCGCGAGAGCTCCGCAGAATAACGATGGCATCATATTCCTCAAAAAAACACGGCGATCTATACGAACGGTTTTGCCAAACGCTCGATGAAATACTGCCTGAGGGACTCACTTCCGTGCTGATCGCATACTCAGGCGGTGCAGACTCCGCATTACTGCTCAACTGCTTTGCCCGTCTTGCAAAAGAACGCGCTATTACAATTCACGCTCTGCATTTTAATCATAAAATCCGCGCAGAAGCCGATGACGACGCTGAGTTTTGTAAAGAAGTATGTCGGGAGTACAGCATTCCTTTAGCAATCGTTTCAAAAGACATTCCCGCTTACGCCAAAACTCACAAGCTGGGAATTGAAGAAGCCGCTCGCCATCTGCGTTACCAAGCGCTCGAAGCATACCGCGCAGAGCAAAAGCTTGACTATATTGCCACAGCGCATAACGCCACCGACAATACCGAAACCATACTCTTCCATTTATCGCGCGGAAGCGCCTTACAGGGCGTATGTGGTATTGTCTCAAAACGAAACGCTATCATTCGTCCGTTCCTGCCCTTTTCCAAACAAGAAATTCTCGCTTACGTTCACGTTCATCAGATTCCGTATCGCGAGGACGCCACTAACGCCGATCGCGCATATACAAGAAATTTTATCCGTCACGAAATACTGCCTCGGCTTGAATTGATTAATCCTGCCTTACACGAAGCAGTCTACCGTTTTTCTCAAACGGCACGCGAAGACGACGAAACGCTGAACGCCATCGCAAAACAGTATGAAGATTGCATTGATACGCAAGTTTTGGCTTCTCTCCCAACTGCCATTCTCCGTCGGGTTTTACTCATAAAATACCGCCGAATCGCACACAATGAAATACGAAGCGAACAACTCAAAGAATCCTGCAAAAAAATTTCCCTTGCCGCAAATCAACGCTTTTCGGGCGCTATCACCTTTCCCGGAAAATGGTTTCTTTCGATCAATTCAAAAGAAACCGCATTTTATCGAAGCGACGTCACACCAATTGACATTCCGATCGCCTTAACACCCGACAGTGATTTTATTTTTCTGAATAGCTATCGAATCACCGTCACAACGCACGAGCCTTCGGATTCACCGCTTTTTTCACTCGTTGTTCCGTATGATGCCATTGATAAAATAACAGTCCGTTCACGGCAAAACGGTGACCATTACCGACAAGGCAATATGACGAGAAGCATCAAAAAAATGCTTTGCGACCAAAAAATTTCTAAAACATGCCGCGATACGCTTCCCATTATTCTCTATCATGGCGAGATCCTTTTCGTTACTCACCTTCCGATTTCCGATCTCTACCAAACGCTGTCTGCGCAGCATAAAAAAAATTATCGGATTTCAATTTACAAAGTATAAAATAAATGGATGGAAAACACAATGGAAAATAACAAGCCTTATAACATTAACGACGATATTGCCAATATTATGATTTCCGAAAACGAGATACAAAGCCTCGTTAAAAAAATCGCCTCCGAGATTGATGCCGACTATCCCGACCCCCACAAAAAACTGCTTTTGCTCTGTATATTGAAAGGATCTATCGTATTTATGGGCGATCTGATGAAAACAATCAAGCGTCCCGTAGAAATCGACTTTATGAAGGTTTCCTCATACGGCGCCGGAACGGTGTCCTCGGGAAGTGTCAATATTTTACTGGATATCCATCGCGGCGACATGCACGACCTCGACATCGTTATTATTGAAGACATCATCGACAGTGGAAAAACCATGAAATATTTAACACAGTACTTGAAAAATAAAGGTGCGCGCAGCATCCGTGTCGCCGCCCTTCTCGATAAGCCTTCGCGCCGTGCCGTAGACTTCGAAGCCGATTATATCGGCGTTGAAATCGAAGACGAATTTGTTGTAGGTTACGGTCTCGACTACGATGAACGCTATCGCGCGCTCCCCTACATCGGCATTTTAAAGCCCGAAGTATACACCCAATAAATCTGCCTCCCCCGAAGGCATCCCCAATCCATATTACTCGGGAGAAAGGATTTTTCACCCCTCGGTGAAAATAATACGACTCAATGAGAAAAAACATACGCTCAATCATTATCACGCTGATACTTGTCGGCATCGTTGCCGTAATCGTCTTTTCCTCGGTAGCAGGAATGAACCAACCTGCCGAAATCAACAATGACACCGAGTTGCTTCAATTTTTCCTTCCGCTCGAAGATTTTATAATTGAAGCCGACGAGGTTGCTGTTAAAAAGCTTTATCTCGATGCTGAAAATAACCTGAAAATTACTACCACAAAAAACACGGAGTACACTTACAAAATCCAGGACCATAATTATTTTATGGAAGCATACGTTACCAAGTATGTCAATCCTTACAATGCTGCGCATCAAAACGATCCTTCCGCAATGATCGAATGTAAATTTGAAGCCGCCGCTACCGTACCGTGGTGGGTAAGTCTTCTCCCTTTCGTTCTGATTATCGGTCTTATCATCGTTCTCTATTTTGTTTTCGTAAAGAGTACAACAGGAAAAGCAACATCCTTTGGCAAAACGAAAACGAAATCGGTTACCCCTGATCCCAAAAAGCGCGTTCTTTTTGCCGACGTAGCAGGTGCTGATGAAGAAAAAGAGGAGCTTCAGGAAATCGTACAGTTCCTCAAAAACCCCGCACATTATACCAAACTCGGTGCTAAAATTCCCCATGGTGTTCTGCTTGTCGGACCTCCCGGTACGGGTAAAACGCTCCTTGCTAAAGCCGTTGCCGGCGAAGCAGGCGTTCCCTTCTTCTCAATCTCGGGTTCAGATTTCGTAGAAATGTACGTCGGCGTCGGCGCATCCCGTGTCCGCGACCTGTTTGACAAAGCAAGAAGTTCCCCCGCAAGTATCGTCTTTATAGACGAGATCGATGCTGTCGGCCGTCAGCGCGGCGCAGGTCTTGGCGGCGGACACGACGAGCGTGAACAAACCCTGAACCAGCTCCTCGTAGAAATGGACGGATTCGGCGGCAATGAAGGTGTTATCGTCATCGCCGCTACCAACCGTCCCGATATTCTCGACGCCGCACTTCTCCGCCCCGGTCGTTTGGACCGTCAGATCACCGTACAGCGCCCCGACATCAAGGGACGTGAAGACATCCTGAAAGTTCACGCCAAAGGCAAGCCCTTTGAACGCAACGTCAATCTGAAGCAGGTTGCCAAGGCAACCATCGGCTTTACAGGTGCTGATCTCGCGAACCTCCTGAACGAGGCAGCACTTCTCGCCGCAAGACGTGGAAAAACTCTCATCGGCATGAGCGATATTGATGATGCTATGATGAAGATCATGGTCGGTACGCAAAAGAAGAACAAGCAAATGAGCGAAAAAGAACGCCTGAATACCGCTTACCATGAAGCAGGCCACGCAATCGTAGCCTTCCGTCTCCCCCTCATCGATCCCGTTCGTCAGATCTCAATCATTCCCAGCGGAAACGCACTTGGCTATACACTCGTTGTTCCGGAGGAAGACAAACTCAGCGAATCCAAAGAAGAATTACTCCAAAATATTGCCATGACGCTCGGCGGAAGAGCTGCAGAACGCATCATCTTCGGCGACTATACGGGCGGCGCATACGGCGACATCAAGCATGCAACCGAAACTGCGCACAAGATGGTAACGATGCTCGGTATGTCCGATGAGCTTGGACCAATCCTGTTTGGTGACAGTCACAACGAAGTTTTCCTTGGCAGAGATTATTCCTCTACACCGCGCTACTCCGGAAAAACTGCCGCCAAAATCGACGATGAAGTTCATGCCATTATTACCGGTGCATACAAACGTGCAGAAGATATACTGAACAACGATATTGAAAAGCTCCATTTTGTCGCCAAGTATCTGATGGAACACGAAACGATGGACGCCGAACAGTTTACGCTCGTTATGGAAAAAGACGACGTTACGGTAGAAGACCTTGAAGCGATCATCAGTGAAAAACAGCGCCGCAGCGAAGAAGAAAACGCAGAAAAACGCCGCATCGAAGAAGATCGCGCGAAACGCGAAGCTGAGCGCCTTGCTCAGATGCAGCAACAGTTCGGACCGAACGGCTATCCTGTCGGCGGCTATGCCAAACCCACATCGCCTACAACGCCTTCTTCCGAGAATACACCTGAGGTTACACCTGTGGAAACACCCGAAGATACCAATACGCCCGAATAACCGCAGTAATCACTTAAAACGCCATAAAAAAACAAGGTCATTTTCATGACCTTGTTTTTTTATACTCATTATTTCATACCGTCAATAAGCTCGCTCAATGCATTTGCAAGCTCTTCAGCCATAACGGTATGACCGTCCTCATCGGGATGAAGATTATCCGGATAGTAATCCTGAAGATCCTTGGTAACCGAATACATATCAAAGAAAGACGTCTTATAACCCTTCTCATTCATTTCGCCAACCAATTCTTCCTGAATCTGACGAAGCTCGGGACTGCCAAACTTATTATCAATTCTTGTGCCAAAGCAAGCAGGACAATTCATAATGACAAACTGCATATCGGAATTCTTCTCCGAAAGTGTTCTGAAAAGCGTTTCATAATCCTTTTTATAAGTAGCAGTATCTGCAGCGCTCCAATTCTGATCACGGTTAGAATCGTTTGTACCAAGCATAACAGTGAAAATATCAATATCTGCGGCAATCATTAACGCTTTCTTATATGTAGGAGTCTTCATATACGAATCGGAAAGATCGTCACGCAATGTCTTACCGCTATTACCGAGATTATAAACAATAGCATCCTTCCAAAGCCATCTTTCAAGCTGTGCGGAATATGCATATTTATTAGGATTAGAAACTCCTACACCTTGCGTAATACTGTCACCGATACAGCCAATACGGATAAAGTCAAATTGACCGGTATAAGTCATATCGGAAGCGAAATTGTAATTTGTATTTTTGTTAGCCAACTCGTTTGCAAAGAGTTCTTCGATATAATCAATAGCGTGCCAGGTAGAACCGTATTTACCGCCGCAAATCACAAGTTTTTCACCCGATACACAAATCTTATATTCCTCTACTTTCACCTTGGCAAGCGAAAGCGTTTCAGTTACCGTTCTGTTGGTTTTACCGATCAGAATTTCCTTATCGGTCTCTGCGGTATCTACGTCACATGCAATAGAAAGACGAACACCGGTTACGTCAAAGATAAGATCCGAAAGACGCTCTGCGGTTTCCTTATTGAAATCCCAAACGGGATAATACTGCGGCGTAGCCGCCGCATCCTCCGCCAGATGACTTTCTGCATATACGATCGTATACGCGGAAAGATCATTGTTAGCAATTTTAATCGACTCGAACTCTGACTCAATCGCTGCTCCCGTTGTACTGTCAGGCGCTTTTGTCGTACTAACGGCCGCTGTCGTTGTATTATCGTCAAGTGTCGTTGTGCCGTCAGTAGTCGTCGTAACCGTTTCGCCACATGCCACGGTAAACACAACAACGCAAACTAAAGTCAAAAGAAATAATACTATTTTTTTCATTTTTCCTCCAAATTCTTTCAAAAAACACTGCTGCAAAAAAACACAACAATACTCTTTGATTGTATTTCTGTTTTCATTTTAGCACTTTATCAATGAAAAATCAAGAGACTATACTATTTTTTTCAAAAAAAATATATATTTTTTCAGTACATTCACGCAAACACCAATAAACCATAGATTCTCTCGTTCCAAACAACAAAACCTGTTTGAATCTTACCTCCCTTCTTTTCCAATACCAAGCAATTGGTATGAAATCATCCGGCGCTTCAACTAACGCTCTGCTGAATTTAACACCGTTTGCCTTCGCAAAAGCAATACTCTGCGACTGACGCTTGCGTGTGTTCTCTCATTCGTTCTGTGCCACAAACGAAAGCGCCCGTAAAACGATATCGTCAAGGAAGGTTGCCATCAAATCTTTTCCGTTTCGGGTATTAAAAAGCGGTTTATCAATAACGGTAATGTCCACCTCCTTTTCCCAGACAAGATACCGCCACTGCACCGGTATTTCCTCATAATTTCACCCCGGACGATCAATGCTCGAAACACAGACAAGGTCGCCCTTTTTAAACCATTTCACCATTCTTTGATAATTCAGTCGCTTAAAATCATTTCCGGGTTGTTTATCTTTAATAAATGTGTTTTTTGTGAACGCCGACACGCTCCGTTGTCACCATCTGTCATGCTTTATTTTGCTCAATGAATAACACGCGCACATAGCCATAAACATTTATTGTTATACATCCTCTTTACTTTTTATCTATATTATACCGAAGCATCGCTCAAAATACTACTATTCTTTTCCAACTCTTGATCCCTGACAATCCAAACCTCTCGTCGTTTTGCACATAATTCAAGGCAAAACATTGTGCAATATTTCCTATTGCTTTTTCCGCGAAAGTATGATAAAATAATCGGGTACGGGGGTATAGCTCAGCTGGTTAGAGCGCATGCTTGACATGCATGAGGTCATAGGTTCGAGCCCTATTATCCCCACCAACAAAAACAGAACATTTGTCGGTAGACAAATGTTCTGTTTTTGTTTATCCAAGCTACAGATTCACGATGCAGTCGTGTATATCATCAACCCTTTGGGCTGTATCTCATCGCGCTTTAGCGTGTATCTCATCACCAAAGGTGTATCTCATCACGCGAAGCGTGCATATAATCCCCTGCAGAGCCCTATGAGATACAAACCTCACTTGATAATTAATCTTAACTAAAATCCTGATAAAGATAAGATTTTCCTATATATTCGCTTTCATATACGCAGAAATAGCCTCTGCTGCTTCCGCTTCGTCCTCACCGATAACAGTAACACGAACCGTCGTACCGCATTTTACTGAAAGCGACAGTAACGAGATCAATTTTTTAGCACTTGCCGATTTTTCTCCGTTATAAATCATTACCTCTGAAGAAAATCGCGTTGCTTCCTTTACCAAAAGCCCTGCCGGACGGGCGTGCATCCCATTAGGGTCTTTTACCGTATGCGTAAATTCTATCATAAAACCTCATCCTTTTTCTTTTATTATCCCAAGCTACACAAAACTTTATGCACCGTGATTTCTTTTTTTCATAATAGCGCGACGAATCAAGTCAAACGGAAGAACAATAAAAGCAAGAAGCGCAATTGAGCAAAGCGTTTTAAGCGGCAACCCTACTGTACGAAATACCGAACCGCCAAAATACACCATCAGAAGCTGTACGACCGTCACAAGAACGGTAATCAGTAAAAAAGACGTGTTCTTTAAAAGTCCCGACAAAAAATTCAACCGCTCGCTTCGGGCGATATAAAACATTACAACACCCATAAAAATAAACAGCGAAAATAATGCAGAATAATAGACAGCAGGAACAGTATCAAAATGCAAAGCGTCCTTAAAAAAATCAAGTGCCATAAATAATGCGCATACCGTCAATGCAGTCGTACCGTTCCACAGCACCTTAAAAAACGACTGCCTTGATAACAACGGCTCTCGTCTTGTTTTGGGTTTTTCTTCGAGCGTATATTTTTCGGGCGCTTCCCCTGCAAATGCAAGACCGCCAAGCGTATCCATTATCATGTTAACCCATAGCATCTGAATTACCGTAATCGGCGAAGGAACACCGAGAAGCGGACCTAACAGCGTAACACCAACGGCACATAAATTCATCGTCAACTGAAAAATAATAAATTTGCAAATGCTTTTAAAAATCGTTCGTCCGTACAAAACCGCCTTGACCATCGCTTCCATATCGTTATCAAGAATAACGATATCCCCCGCTTCTTTGGCAATATCCGTACCGCTTCCCATGGCAAATCCCACGTCGGCAAGCTTCAAAGCGGGGGCATCGTTAACCCCATCCCCCGTCATTCCGACTACGAGATCCTTCCCCTGTGCCACACGGACAAGTCTGGTCTTATCACGGGGGAGCGCGCGTGCTACAACAGAAATGTACGGCAAACGTTTAGCAAGCTCACAATCCGTAAGCCGTGTCAACTCCTCGCCCGTAATCACTGTTCCTTCAGAGTTTTCTTGAAACAGTCCGGATGCTCTTGCCACGGCTTCAGCAGTTTCGGGACTGTCGCCCGTCACCATCACAACCTGAATACCCGCTCCCTGAAGCATTTTTACCGCCGTCTTCGTGCTTGGTCTGAGAGGATCGCGAATCACGGCAAACGCAACAAAGGAAAGCTCCGGAAAATCTATCGCCGTGGGCAATCTATCGGCAATGGCAATCATCAACAAACGAGCCGAATCGCGCGTATAGCGCAAGTACGACTCTTTTAACAACGCTCCATCATAAGCAATACCCTCCGACGAAATCCACGAGGTTACGTGAGGAAGCAAAACCTCGGGCGCACCTTTAATTAACACTGTGCCACTTGGCGTTAAGGCCGCCGAATATTTATATCGGCTATCAAACGGAATGCCCCCATATATCATACCAAGCGGCTTTGTAAGTTTTAAGAAATACTCGTTGATTGCCCGATCGGATGCGTTAGATCCCATCACTCGCTGACCGACAAGCTCGCATTCCGTATTATATGTTGCTGACTCCAAAAGATGCGAATACCCCGTTTCCCGCTTCAACCGTTCAATGTTGTCAACGTAACGGTTATTCGCAAACAAAAAACCCTTTACGTCCTGCTTCCCCGAAGTAAACGTACCCGTTTTATCACTGAATAGAATATTCAGACTTCCCGCCGTTTCAATACCAACCATCTTTTTCACCAAGATCTGATCGTTCAGCATCCGCTTCATATTCGAAGAAAGGACTACGCATATCATCATCGGTAGCCCTTCGGGAACAGCCACGACCACGATTGTCACGGCAAGAGTTAGAGCGCGGATCAGATGCGTAAACAGTGTACGGTAATCAAAAAGCAAAGATATTATCGCATTTTTATCAAAACCCGTGTCAAGAAAAATCACACCGAATAAATAAGACATCGCCACAACAGCTGCAAGGATATACCCAATCTTACTGACTGTTGCTGCAAGCTTTGATAAACGAAGTTTGAGCGGACTACTTCGGGTATCTTCGGACAGGTCCTTTGCCACGTCCCCTAAAAACGTATTTTGACCGACTTCACTCACACGAATAACAGCGCTGCCCCGTGTAATAAGACTGCCTCGAAATAAACGGTTTTCCGCATCAAGCGCGCGCTCTGTTGTACGTTTACAGTACTTTTTTTTCGTTTCTCTGCTCTCTCCGTTCAGCGCCGCCTGATTGACAAGCAGCTCCCCCTCTAACACAACACCGTCGGCAGGTACTGCCTCCCCGACACCAACCGCCAGAATATCGCCTACCACAACGTCGTCAATCGAAATTTCCTCGCCAACACCGTTTCTGATCACACGGCAAGTCGTATCCCGACTTTCCTTTGACAGCTTTTCAAATGCATTTTCACTGCCCATTTCTGAAACGGTTGATACAACCGTTGATACGAGAATGGCAAGCAAAATACCAATGCATTCCATCCAATTGATATTGTGGACCGTAAACGCGACGTTCAAAACCAATGCAATAACCAATACCCGAATGATCGGATCTTGAAAATTATGAAACAGTCTTTTCCAAAACGAATGTTTCTTCTGCCCCAACAACCGATTATCGCCGTATACCGCTCTTGATTTTTCAACCTCACTCGCCGTTAATCCGTGATATTTCTTCATAAATGCTCCATCCTACGTAATCTATCACACTATATTCATACCATCTTCCCATTTATGCAATAAAAACGTACAGCTTTAAATCCTAAAAAATTAAAACAAAAAAGACCGACGGTACCGGTCTTTTTTTTATCAATTTTACTTATCTTCAGGATTGATCAGTCCATTCAACATTTTCGCAAGCTCTTAAGCCATAACGGTATGACCGTCTTCATCAGGATGAGGATCATCCGGATAGTAATCCTGAAAATCCTTGGTAACCGAATACATATCAAAGAAAGACGTCTTATAACCCTTCTCATTCATTTCGCCAACCAATTCTTCCTGAATCTGACGAAGCTCGGGACTGCCAAACTTATTATCAATTCTTGTGCCAAAGCAAGCAGGACAATTCATAATGACAAACTGCATATCGGAATTCTTCTCCGAAAGCGTTCTGAAAAGCGTTTCACAGTCTTTTTTAAAAGTTGCCGTATCCTGATTCGACCTTTACTTTAACAAATCCATCACAACTTCCCTTGCTATAAGAAGTCCGGCTACCGATACGGTAAATGCAACACTTGCCGTAGGCAATCTTTTTTCATTGCCGCCATAATCAGAATGAAGCGGATTCGGTGCTTCTTTTGAATAAACAACCTTAAGTGATGCGATCCCGCGCATTTTCAATTCTCTGCGCATCACTCGGGCAAGCGGACACACCGACGTTTGATAAATGTCCGCAATCTCAAACCGGGAAGGATCGGTTTTATTCCCCGCTCCCATCGCAGAAATAACGGGAATACCTAACGCTTTCGCGCGCACAATAATCTCAAGCTTTGCCGCAACGGTATCTACAGCATCTACAACGTAGTCAAATCCTTTTAACGAATAATCATCAGCGTTTTCGGGCAAATAAAACACATTGTGACAAACCACCTCACACCGAGGATTGATGTCAAGTATCCGTTCCTTCATAACGTCACACTTATATCGTCCGACAGTACTCGTAAGCGCGATTATCTGACGGTTAATATTTGTAACATCCACAACATCCTTATCGAAAAGCGTAATCTTTCCGACACCACACCTTGCAAGCGCCTCCGCAACGTAACCTCCGACACCGCCGACACCGAAAATCGCTACCGACTTTTGATGCAGCTTTTCAATTCCGTCCCAACCCAGAAGAAGCGCACTTCTTTCAAAACGGGAATCCATCAGCCGTTATCATCAAGCGCGTTCAATAAAGCAACGCGCACATCGTGTCTTCCGCCCTCATAAGGCGTTGTCAAAAAGAGATTAACAAGTGAAACAGCCTTTTCTGCTGAAATTACACGCGCACCAAGGCAAAGCACGTTAGCATCATTATGTCTTCTCGTCATCTCTGCCGAAAACGTATTTTCACAAAGCGCCGCACGAATACCGCGATGCTTATTGGCAGCCATACTCATACCAATTCCCGTTCCGCAAATAAGAATGCCAAAAGGCGCTTCGTTTTGCTGAACCGCCCGGCAAACCAGCTGCGCGTAATCGGGATAATTCACACTCCCCGTGCCGTCGCAACCGAAATCCGTAACCTCATAGCCCTGTGTGCGAAGATTCTGAATGATCGCATCCTTAACTTCGTTTCCTGCGTGATCGCAGGCAATGACAACCTTACGTTCCATATCTATATCCTCTTCAGGTAGTTTGTTTGAATTTTTCATTACGTTCACGCTCTGCCTGCGGCGCGCGCAAGTAGAAGGGGCGAAGCTCAGCATCACTGACTGCATTACCCGCTAAATATTCACGATAGGCAATAACGGCAACACTCGCCGCATTTTGCATAACGAGCTCAGAAGGCGTAATCATTTTCGCAGAGTGCGTAATGTAATCCTGAGCAATACGGTATCCGTCGCCACAAAAATATATCGGCTCGCGATACGAAGAAAGCTCGTCTTGCAATTCCTGAAGCATCAGAGTACGGTCAGGAGTCAGACGTGTCAATTTTCCGTTTTGACAACGGAAAAGGGCGTTATAGACCTGTCCCCTTCTCGCATCCATTACAGCGGAAATTATACCGTTTAAACCAATGAGATTCTGCGCAAGCGCCTCAAGTGTCGAAACCCCGATACAAGGTTTATTTCCATACGCCATTCCTTTCAGTAAAGCAGTGCCGATACGAACACCGGTAAAAGAACCGGGGCCTACGCTGCAAGCAAACACGTCGGTATCTTTCGGCGAAAGCTTTGTTTTATGATAGAGCGTTTCAATAAGAGGCAACAGCGTTTCACTATGCGTTTTACCGCAATCAACCGTTTCGGAGACAAGAATCTCGCCATCCTGCATCAGTGCCGCCGTAGCAACCACGGCTGTAGAATCAAGTGCCAGAAGAATCATATGTCAGCCTCCACACGCTCAATATGAATCAGCCTTTCGGTTTCGTTAAGCTTTTCAACCGTAACCGAGTAATAGCTTTCGGGAAGCGCAAAAGGAATTTTCTCACACCACTCCGCAACGATAACGCAATCAGTATAATCGTAAAAGCCGATTGATTCAAGGTCATCTTCACTATCTATACGGTACATATCAAAATGACAAAGACGACGAGCGCCCTCGCCATATTCATTGACGATCGTATAGGTAGGACTAAAGACGTCGTAATCGGGCGCAAGAACAGTCGCCATCCCTCTGACAAAAGCCGTTTTCCCTGCCCCGAGATCGCCGAACATTGCAACAAAGTCGTATCCGCGAAGCTGGGATGCCAACAATATTCCTGCCGATTCGGTTTCTTTTTCAGAATGCGAAAGAATCCGAAACAATGTTTTTCTTTTCATAATGAAACCTCCTCTCACCAGGATACAATGTCCATAGTATAACAAATAAAGCGTAAAAGTTCAAGACTCTTTCTCTATTTTTCAAAATAATATTTTCTGTAATTCTTATAATGCGACAAATAAAACCGTGTAACCCGATAATACCGTTTAAGAGAGCGATCCTCTTTAGCGTAAAGCGTATAAAGGCATCCCGGAAAAAGCGCTTTCATCTCTCGGGCAAGATCAGGATTCTTTACATATTTTTTCAAAATTCCCTTCGGTACGTTAGACCACATTGCCGTTTTTTTTCCATAAAAAACACCCTGATAAGGTATTTTCTCAACACAGGTATCAACAAGCGCCTTCATCATATTCACGTCCGCCGCTCTGACAAAAAAGGATGATCTTCCAAGACGGGGATTAATCTCAAACAGCACGTAACGGTCGTTCTTTTGGTCGTATTTCATATCAAAATTCGAAAATCCGACGTAACCGATCTTTTCGAGAAATGACGTTACAAGCTCATACACGCGCTCTTCATTCCGCGTAATAATCGCGGCGTAATTGCCAAGCGTGTAAGGAGCGTATTCCTCAAGAAGCGGCTGACCGAGTACCGAAACGCGCACCTTGCCCTCATTATCGGAGTAAGAATTCACAACACGCATCGCAGAATCGTCACCCTCAATAAATTCCTGAAGAATGAGCTTGCCTCGATATCCTACCGCATTCAACGTTTCCGCACAAGACAAATACTCCTCGCGCGTATATACGAAATACACTTTTTTCTTTCCTTCAAACGAAAGATGCAGATACTCGGTCGCATTACTGTTTTCGGGTTTTACCACAATCGGAAACTTAAACGGGAGCGTATCCACACAGGTAATTCTGTCCTCAGGCTCGCAAATGTAAGTTTTCGGATAGGGCATTCCGTAACGGTCGCAAAGACTGTAAAACAGATCCTTCGTTTCAAACTGTTCTAAAAGTGAAAGCGAAGGAAAGCGATTCGCAATCAAACCCTCAAATTCATCGTAATGGCGCGACATCAGATTCGCATAATAATCCGAGCAAGCGATCACAAGAAGCTTTTGATATTTCGGTTTCATTTCCCGAAGCACCGAAAGAAGCGCAGGCACAAAAACATCTTCACAATCAAAATTTTCAATACAGCGATACGTAAATAAACGAGAATACCGCGTAGGAATCAAAAGACGGCAGCATAAAATCAAAGGACGTATCCCGTATTCCTCATAAAACAGTCGCGCATCACCGTACGCATTTTCATCACTACCCAAAATAATCGGTAAAAACGAAGCTTTCGTCATATATTTCTTTCCCTTCACGATCCAATCGGTAAAAAACGCTGATTATACGCATCAATTTGCTGCTTAACCAAATCGCTATCCCCGATATAGCTCTCCTCGCCATACAAACGTTTTTGCGTTTTCTCAGCGCCCTTTCCGCAACACAAGATCACAGTTTTTCCAACCCTTTTTTCAAATGCGCGCATAACGGCTTGTCCACGATCATACTCGCAAATATACGGCGTATTCTCTTTTTCAAGATAAAAAGCAATGTCCTCGCAAATAGCCTCAATCGGTTCATCTGCGGGATCATCCTCAGTCAGTATAACAAAATCGGAATAAAATGCCGCCATTATCCCCATATCTTTACGGCGGTTTCTGGCTTTTCCGCCCGGACAACCGAAGACGGTAACGACAAATCGTTCGGGGTAAACCGATTTCACGTAACGGTAAAGCGCTTCAAGACTCATCCCATTGTGCGCATAATCGACGATCACACGCACCTCGCCGTCATCTGTTACATATTCTTGACCGCGTCCCTCAACCTCTGCCGCAAGAAGACCCTGACGGATATACGCCTCAGGTATCGCATACAGTTTTGCAACCAGAATTGCCGCAAGAGCGTTTTCGACGTTATGCTTACCAAACAGTCTTATCGCATATTCCTCATAAACCTCACCGCGAAAAGACACCGAAAGGAACTCATACCCGTCTTCACGCCAATGTGACCGACAGTACAGTGTATCGCCTTCGGAAAAGCCGAAGGTATAGACAGCTCGTCCCGCGCTTTCAGCATAAGCAGTTATCTCTTTAAAAAAAGAAGCACCGGAATTAATACAGGCTGAACGGGATTTATCAAAAAGCTTAAGCTTCGAGGAAAAATAATCCTCAAAATCAGGATGCTCCACTTCGCTGATATGATCGTTACCAATATTCAAAAACAGCGCGGTATCAAACAAAACGTCACAGACTCTATGGTATTTAAGTCCCTGACTCGACACCTCACAAACGGCAAATGGCAAACAGTTGTCGCCGGCGTTTTTTAAATGCCGCCAGAATTCAATCGCCTCAGGAGTTGTCAGCTTGGAAGGTATACGCTCTTTGCCGTCGTAGATATATAACGAGGAAAGCAACGCGCTTTTTTTGCTATATTGTTCTGCGCAATAGCTATCAAATATTGAACCCAACAATAAAGCAACTGTCGTTTTACCTTTTGTTCCGGTAATCCCGATCTTAACGACGTTACGGCAAGCTTCTTCAAAAAACAAAGCGGCAAGCTTCGACATAGCAAGTCGGATATCCGTTACCAGAAGGTAAGGAAGCGACTCAGTTATCATATGATCGGCAATATAGAGAACAGCCCCATTTTCAAATGCACCGAAAAGATATTCTTCTCTGAACGCCTTTCCTTTACAAACAAATAAACTGCCTGCTCTTGCCGTACGATTATCAAAAGTAATATCCACAAGAGGCGTCCCGTAAGAAAGCGCGCCGAGCGACACGACGCTTAAAAGCCCCGCTGCGTTCAAACAATCCAACACTTCCTTTACTGTGCGCTTCATAATCTTCCTCATTTACTTAAATAATTTATCTGACAAACAATTTCATAGCTTCAAAAACACTTCTTACGGGGATATACGTCACGCCGTCGATCAGTTCGTTATTTTTCTTTAACTGCTCATAATTCCTGTACGGCAAAACGATCTTGGAAAAACCCATCTTATACGCTTCCTTAATTCGCAAAGATGCCGAATCCACGCTTCTGCATTCACCGGCAAGACCGATTTCACCAAACGCCAGAAGTGAATCATCCAGAGGAATATCCCGAAGTCCCGAAATGAGAGCGAGCGCAAGCGGCAGATCGGCAGCAGGCTCGTCAGGACGAATACCGCCAATGACGTTAGCAAAAACATCACACGTCGAAAAACGCATCGCAAGCCGCTTCTCAAGAACGGCAAGCATCAAAGTCATACGGTTATAATCAATACCGTCTGCCGTTCTTTTAGGCGAAGGATATACCGTCGGCGCAGTCAATGCCTGAATCTCGGTCACAAGCGGACGTGTTCCTTCCATCAAACAAAGCGCACAGTTGCCCGATATACCCTTCGGTCTGTCAGCAAGAAAAATCTCCGAGGGATTTTCCACCTCGAAAAGTCCTTTATCGGTCATTTCAAAAACGCCAATCTCGTTAGTCGCGCCGTAACGGTTTTTAGAAGCGCGGATCACGCGGAAAAGCTGCTGACGATCACCCTCGAAATTGATAACGGCATCCACCATGTGTTCAAGCACCTTCGGACCGGCAATACTGCCCTCTTTGTTGACGTGTCCCACGATCATTACCGAGATACCCTCGTTTTTGGCAAGCGCAATAAACCGCATTGCCGATTCCTTTACCTGTGTTATACTGCCGGGCGAAGACTGCACCGTATCGCAATACATTGTTTGCACCGAGTCAACGATCACAAAATCAGGCTTAATCTTTTCACATTCCGACAGTATTTCATCAACCGAGGTTTCGGTCATAATATATAAATTTTCACCAACAAGCCCCAATCGCTTCGCGCGATATTTCAACTGACCGCCCGATTCCTCACCCGAAACGTACAAAACGGTATTGTGATGCGACAAAACGCCGGAGATCTGCATTAAAAGCGTAGATTTGCCGATACCCGGCTCACCTGCAATCAAAATGACCGAACCTTCTACGATACCGCCGCCAAGCACACGGTCAAGCTCTTTCGTACCGGATGCCGAGCGCATATAATGAGGCATTTCAAGTCCGCTAAACAAAACCGCGTGATTTTCGTCCCTCTTTTCAGCGCGCGCATTTTTCAGCACCACCTTCGTATCCTGAGCCACAGCCTTTTCCGTCATCGTTTCCCATTCTCCGCAAGACGGACATCTGCCGTATAACTTTGGCGCCTGATAACCGCATTCGGAACAGACAAACACGCTTTTTGTCTTCATTGTAAACCCTCACTCGCATTTAAAAAATCTATCACGCCGGCTGAAATCATCTCGGCGAGCGTATTCTGATACGCATCCTCATTTAACATCGCTTCTTCAAGAGCATTGGAAAGAAAACCGCATTCCACCATAACTGCCGGCACGACAGTATGATGCAAAACGTAAATACTGCTCGTTGCTTCCTTCATCAGCCGGCGGTTATCCGGCTGTACACCTTCAAGCATTATCCGATGGATCGTATCGGCAAGACGGAAACTGTCAGGATGATTAGGAGAATAATAGAATGTAATTCCCTTCACCGCACTATCGGGAAAACGGTTCATGTGTACCGATATGAAAATCGCATTCTCAACTTTCTCAACCGTACCGACACGCGCACGCAAATCCTGCAGTTTCATACTTCCGCTACCGCCGTCGGATAAAAGCTCATCACACTCTCTTGTCAAAACCACGGAATAGCCGCCTGCTGTCAAAAGCTCCTTCGTTTTTAATACGATAGCCAGATTTAAATCCTTTTCAAGCGTACCGTTAATACCCACCGCACCGCCATCCCTACCGCCGTGCCCTGCATCCAAAACAATAGTCACGGTATTTTTGACGTTCGACGTATTGACAGATTCCTTTTTTGATGATAAAATAGTAAACACGGAGGAAATTGCCGTATACAAAAGAAAACTGATTCCGAGAAGTGCAAAGGATGCAAGGATCATACCGATAAAATTTTTCAAAAATATTTTCATAACCCACCCGCTTTTTTCTAATCCTTATGCAAAAAGCGAGCGAAATATGGCAAATATTACGAATACCGATCGGTTTTCGTGCCTTTCGTTCCGGTTTTGAAACCGTCCTTATAGCGTATACCGACAAGATACGCAATACCTGCAGTTAAAACAGCCGGTATTGGAATAATAAGCAGCAAAACGACATTATACGCGGAAATCGTCTGGATCAAACCGAGATACATCGACTGAATTGCACGCGCAATCACAGCGCATATCTCTTGAAGCGATGCAAGCCAGGCGGGCGAATAACTATCAGCAAGCACACCCGAAAGAGGCGCGCTGATAATAAGACGGCCAATCACCGCTACTGCGCCCAAAATAAAGTTCAAAGAATTGGCAATTAAACCAAGCAGGAAAAATTTATACGGATTTTTCTGCATCTTACCCGCCTCAATACGGATACCGTCCTTTTGACCGTATTCATAACAAATCACGGCAATAATCATCAGATAAAAAGCAATACAAAAAACAGATGATGCGGGAAATGCCCAATCAGCCGACATAGCCGACGTTGCCGACGCAGTAATAAAGCCAAGCAACGCAGACACAAGCTGAAAGCCGACAAGACGAACGATCGTATAAGAATGTTCTTTCAGAAACTTTTTCATATAATGTATTCCTTACTTCTAAATATAATTATACTCCTATTATACAACATCTCTTTAACAATTGCAACAAATTTTTAATATTTTTTGCGAAGGAAAATCTTATGAATCATCCGCCGAGACTTGTAAAAGACTTTGTCAACTATAAACTTTCTATTCAAAACCGCTCCCCGAAAACAATTGAACAATACGAGCTTGATCTCGTCATTTTCTTTCGGTATCTTATCGCTCGCGATAACCGACTCCCCACAACGGGAGAAGCCTTTGAAGCAATCGACACCTCAGGCATAACGCTCGATTATATCCGCACCATTACCGAAGAAGATATTTACGATTTCTTTCTCTATACGTCACGCGAACGCGGCAACAAAGTAAAAGCGAGAGCGCGAAAGCTATCGTCACTCAAAAGCTTTTTCCGTTACCTCGAAATCACAAAAAAAGTTATCGACAAAAACCCCGCTGCCAATATCGAAACACCTGCCGTTAAAAACGCACTTCCGAAATATCTGACATTGGACGAAAGCCTCCTGTTACTGGAAACCATCGAACAGGATACCGCCTCGGAAAACCGGGAGCGCGACTACTGTATCGCTACGTTATTCTTAAACTGCGGCATGCGTTTATCCGAGCTTTGCGGTATCAGCCTGACTGACGTGGATGCTGATTTCCGTTCCTTGCGCGTACTCGGCAAAGGTGCTAAGGAACGCATCCTGTATCTGAACGATGCCTGCAAGGAAGCATTGAACGCATGGCTTACCGTACGTCAGAAATATACCGTAAAAGACAAAAATGCACTTTTTATCTCAACACGCGGCAAACGGATCAGTAATAAAACGGTGCAATGGATGATCTATAAATATCTTGACCGTGCAGGATTGGGCAACCGTCATTTATCGGTTCACAAACTCCGCCACACTGCCGCAACGCTTATGTATCAAGAGGGCGGCGTTGACGTGCTGGTACTCAAGGATATTCTCGGTCACGAACAACTCAATACCACGCAGATCTATACGCACGTCGGAAACCGTCAACTTGAAGACGCCGTTAAGCGCAATCCCCTCGCTAATAAAAAATCCGCGCAAAAAAATCCCCCAAACAACGAAGACGATTCATAAGAATACGCCCCATCAAACAGATGGGGCGTAACTATATTGCAGAACAATATTGCTTTATTTTGGCTTACTTTTAAAGATCAGCGCTACAACAAAAGCCAAAACGATCGCCGTTGTAATACCGGCTGAGGTAGCACTCAACGATCCGGTCAGACTACCGATCAACCCCTTTTCATCCACAGCCCTTTCAACGCCCTTGGCAATCGAATATCCAAATCCCGTCAGCGGTACGGTGGCACCTGCTTTTCCGAATTGCACAATAGGCTCATATAATCCGATTGCCGTAAGAAGCACACCTGATACAACATATCCGACAAGAATCCTTGCGGGAGTGACCTTGGTTTTATCAATCAGTATCTGTGCGATCACGCAAAGCGCTCCGCCCGTTACAAAGACGGCGAGATAAGTCATCCAAAAATCCATTCAAATTTCCTCCCGCGTAAAATGAACGAGATGTGCAATACCCGCTATGGGAAGTCCCTGCTGTAAACTCGTCGGGCTCATCAACGCGCCCGTTCCGACAAACAGCAAATTCTCGATCTCCCCTTCCTCCATTTCAGGAAAAAGCTTCGTTGCTGCTACAACCGCCGAACAACCGCAGCCTGAGCCGCCCGCGTGCATATCCTGAAGCTCGTTATGATAAATGAGAAGACCGCAATCGTCGTATACCGCATCAAGAGGCCGCTTCTTCTGCGCCATCAGAATTCTGACAAGCTGATAGCCTTCCATACCCAGATCGCCCGTAACAATTTTTGAAAAATCGGACGGTTGCATACCCGACTCCTCAAAAAAACGTGATAACGTATCAACCGCCGCCGGCGCCATAGCCGCCCCCATATTACAAATATCGCTGATCTTACTGTCAATACTTCTGCCGAACATAACACTCCTGATGCGAATACGGCTTTTTGGCCGTCCGATAACAAATGCCCCGGCGCCCGTAACAGTTCTTTGCGCCGTCGGCGTGCGCTGACCACCGTATTCAAGCGGAAAACGAAATTGCCGTTCCGCCGAGCAAAAATGCGAAGAAGTGACCGCCGCAGCGCGCGACGCCGTCAGATCACACGCCATAGATGCAAGCGCAATAGACTCAGCCGCCGTCGAACACGCACCGTAAAGTCCAATCTGCGGAATATCAAACGGCAACAAGCCGTAGCTTGACGAGGTACATTGATTCATCAAATCGCCCGAAAACAAAAGTCCAACGTCAGAATCACAAATAGCTGCCTTTTTTAAAGCCGCTGATAGGGCGCGCCGTTGCATTTCACTTTCCGATTGTTCCCACGTCTTTTGTTCAAATCGCTCACTTTCATCGATCTCATCAAAATATGCGCCAAGCGGGCCGTTCTTTTCCGCCTTTCCACCGATTGCTGCCATAGAATTCAAATATATGGGATGCTTTAACCTAATAATCATATTGCCGCCTGTATGAATCCTATGAGATAATATACAACACCGTATACGACACCTGCAATCGTACCGTATAAAATAACGGGACCTGATATGATAAATATCTTCGCACCGAGACCGAGGATATAACCTTCTGCTTTGTTGTCAATTGCGGGAGCAACGACAGAATTGGCAAAGCCTGTAATTGGCACAAGCGTTCCAGCGCCCGCATGCTTGGCAATGCAATCAAAAACACCGAATCCCGTCAGAATGGCCGTAACGGTAATAAGCGTTACAGGCACAAGTAATTTTGCCGTTTCTTCCGTCACACCGAAATAACAATAAACATCATGAAGACCCTGTCCGATCACACAAATCAAACCGCCGATCAGAAAAGCCTTGATACAATTTTTTAAAATAGGCGATCGCTTGGCACGCGACTCAGCAAACCGTTTATAATTTTCGTTCACGCTCTCACTCCTTTTTTAAAAAAAGTATAAACGAAATTACGAAAAATATGCAGTAAAATTATCTCAATCCGTTGACAAAAAAGCAACCTTTGATGTAAAATATAGGCAACACCCCGATCTCATAATAAGGAGCATCCTATGGCTTTTTCCGTTCCCGACTACCTGTTTAACTGCTTTTGTGAAATTACGCCGCAATTTCTGCAAACACATGGCATCCGCTGCATTCTTTGCGATATTGACAACACCCTCGTCACCTACGACGATGCCGAACCGACCGAAACCGTCAGAAAATGGCTGAGCGCCCTATCGGATGCAGGCATTACAGTAATCTTTCTTTCCAACAATACCAACGAGCGCGTAAGCGTTTTTGTCAACACTTTGAACAACCCTTGGTATGCGCCTGCGGGAAAACCGCTCACCAAAACGGCAAAGCTCGCGTTAAAAACACACAGATTCACGACGTCTGAAACCGCCGTTCTCGGCGACCAGATCTTCACAGACGTCTGGACGGGTAATTTTCTCGGTGTCAAGCTCACACTGCTTGTCCCTCCCATAAAGGACAAAACCTCGTTCTTTTTCAAAACCAAACGCCTTTTAGAAAAACCTTTTCTCGCACGCTACCGGCTCCGTGAAAAACGCAAAATCAAGCAAAAACGGGAGGTGCGCCGATGAGAGCTTTATTTGGACCAAGCGGCAATTCGGAGCGCTTTTACGCCGAAGGACACAAAAAGACGATTGAGGCGTTCGCATGGCTTCGCGCGATCGGACTCGATGCCTTTGAATATCCTGCAGGTAACGGCATTACCGCCTCGCTTTCAACATTCGAGACATTTGGCAAAGAAGCCGAAAAACAAGGTATTAAAACTTCGTTCCACGCGCCTTATTTCATTTCCCTTTCTTCTACCGAAATCGAAAAGCGCCTTAAAAGCGTGGACTATATCAAAAAAAGCGAAGAAGCAGCAAGAGCGCTTGCGGCAGATACCGTTGTAATCCATGCGGGAAGCGCATCCAAAATCAGCCGCGAGGAGGCTGTACGACTCGCCACCGACACAATGTATAAAACGCTTGAGACAATTCCCCCCTCCTCTGTTTCTTTCGGGCTCGAAACAATGGGCAAAAAAAATCAGCTCGGAACGCTTGATGAGGTCATTACGATCTGCAAGCTTGACCCGCGTCTTCGACCGGTCGTAGACTTTGGTCACATCAACGCGCGCGAAGGCGGATGTTTTCGCGGTAAAGACGATTACCGCCGTATATTTCATGCCATTGCGGAAACACTCGGTGATGAATACGCGCAAAATCTGCACTGTCACTTTTCCAAAATCGAATTTACTCAAGCGGGTGAAAAACGCCATCTTACCTTTGACGACACCATATTCGGTCCTGCCTTTGAGCCGTTGATTGAAGCAATATATGAAGACCGGCTATCGCCGCGTATCATCTGCGAATCCAACGGCACAATGGCAGACGATGCATTAACGATGAAACGCTACTATGAAGCACTCACACACCGGGAGGCATTATGACACGATTAGAAAAGCTGCTCAACGTTTTACCAAACGGGGTCGATGCTCTGCTTGTTACAAACCCCAAAAACCAACGCTACCTTACCGGCTTCGATTTTCAGGACGGTCTTGTCCTCGTGACGCGCAAAAAATCCTACGTCATTACCGATTTTCGCTATATCGAAGCAGCAAAAAAAGAAGTCCACCCGGAATTTTCAATCGTCATACTTGGCATCGAACGTGCCTCGCTTCTCATGTCGTTGCTTGACGGACAAAATTCCGTCGGCTACGAAGATGCCTCAATCACACTTGAGGAGCTTACCGACTACCGGACGATATTGCCCGAATGCAGATTTTCAGGCGTTGGCAGACTGATCGAATCACTTCGCATTGTAAAAGACAACGATGAGATCAATGCTATAATCCGTGCGCAACGCATTGCAGAAAAAGCATTTGAGCATATTCTTACCTTCATCACACCGGACCGCACCGAAAAAGAGGTAGCACTTGAGCTTGAATTCACGATGCGCCGTCTTGGTGCTTCTTCAACCTCTTTTAATACAATTGCCGTATCAGGTCAAAAGTCCTCACTTCCTCACGGTGTTCCGGAGGATATAAAGCTGTCGAAAGGTTTTTTCACACTAGACTTCGGTGCCGTTGTTGACGGTTATTGCTCGGATATGACAAGAACGATCGTACTCGGCAAAGCTGATAACGATATGAAACGAGTTTACGAAACCGTACTTATGGCACAGACTGCCGCTCTCAAGGCGTTTGACTTCGGCAAAACGGGATACGAGATCGACAAAGTGGCCCGTGATTTGATCTATGCAAACGGCTACGAAGGCTGTTTCGGTCACGGACTCGGTCATGGTGTCGGTATGGACATCCACGAAGCGCCCCGTGTCCGTTACGATTGCCACATAGCTTTGACAACAGGACATGTTGTAACCTGCGAGCCCGGCATCTATATTGAGGGCAAGTACGGCGTGAGAATCGAAGATATGGTGGTATTTCGTGAGCATTCGATCGAAAACATCACAAAATCGCCAAAAAACCTAATTGAATTGTAAACAAAATATTAAATCTATTGAAATTTTTATTCCCTTGTTGTATAATAAACCGTATTAATTAAATAATAAATTTATTTCGGAGGAAATAACACTATGGTAGTAGCTGGCGATTTCAGAAACGGCGTTACCTTTGAGATGGACGGTAAAGTTTATCAGGTAATCGAGTTTCAGCACGTTAAACCCGGTAAAGGAGCTGCATTCGTAAGAACCAAGCTTCGCAACGTCATCACCGGTGGCGTTACCGAAACCACCTTCTCGCCCACCGATAAGTTTGAAAATGCTTATATCGAAAGACGCGAGATGCAGTATCTCTACAACGATGGGGATCTGTATTATTTCATGGACATGGAAACCTTCGAGCAGGAGCCCATCGGCAAAGACCTTCTCGGTGATTCCTTTAAGTTCGTAAAAGAAGAAATGCTCTGCAAAATCCTTTCCTACAAGGGCAAGGCATTCTCGATTGAGCCTCCCATGTTTGTAGAGCTCACTGTAACCGAAACCGAACCCGGCTTCGCAGGTAACACCGCTCAGGGTGCTTTGAAGCCCGCAACGCTTGAAACCGGCGCAACCATCAAAGTTCCGCTCTTCATCAACATCGGCGACGTTCTCAAAATCGACACCAGAACCGGCGAATATCTCTCAAGAGCATAACCCAACCAAGCGACCTGCCCTGCCCGTCGGGGACAGTGCCGTTTTTGACAAGCGACGGAGAAAACAGGTGATACCAATGACAAATACCGAAAAAGTAGCTTATATCAAGGGCATGATGGAAGGTATGAATTTTGAAGCCGACACGCCCGAAAAGAAACTCCTTTCCGCTATTGTTGATGCCCTCGAAAGCATCGCGGAAGCACTTTATGCTGTAGAAGAGGATACCGAATATCTCAGCGAATATATCGAAGAAGTCGATTCTGACCTTGGTGACGTTGAGGCTGAAGTATTTGGCTACGATGACGAAGATTTCGAAGACGACTACGACGAGGATGAAGAATTCTACGAAATCGAATGCCCTGCTTGCGGCAAGAAATTCTGCATCAGCGAAGATATGCTCGATCTCGACAGCATTGACTGCCCCAAGTGCGGTGAAAAGATCGAACTTGATCTCGAATGCTGCGATTGCAGCGATTGCGATTGCGGCTGCGACGAAGAATAAAACACAAAAAGCAGCCTTCTGATCGAAGGCTGCTTTTTAATTCATCTTTCAGGAGTATTCCGTTATGACAATTCAAAATCTTTTTTCCTTTATCGATAACAGTCCCACCGCTTTTCATGCGATCGACACGATCGAAACTCGCTTACAGGAAAACGGATTCACTAAGCTTTCAGAGACAGAATCCGCCCCCATCATAGCAGGCGGTAAGTATTACTTTACGCGAAACAACTCGTCCTTGATCGCGTTTCAAATTCCGAATACCATACCCGTCGGCTTTATGATCGCCGCCTCGCATAGCGATTCACCCACCTTCAAAATCAAACCGAATGGCGAACTTGAGGCAGTCGGTCAATATCTCAAGTTGAACACCGAACGCTACGGCGGTATGATCATTCCCTCATGGTTTGACCGCCCCCTTTCGATCGCAGGCCGTGTCGTTATCGAAAACAACGACGGAATCGAAATCAAACTTATCAATATTGATCGCGACCTTCTGGTGATCCCCAACGTGGCAATCCACATGAACCGCACGGTAAACGACGGCTATAAATACAATCCCGCAAGCGATACTCTTCCTCTGATGTCTTCACTTTCAAACAGCGAACGGCTCGTTGATCTGCTTGCCGAAACCGCAAACTGTCCCAAAGAAAGAATCATCGGTCACGATCTCTTTCTCTATGCACGCCAAAAATCCTGCCTTGTCGGTTCAGACGGTAGCTTTTTCTTAGCACCCCGTATCGACAACCTCGAATGTGCATACGCAACGCTCGAAGGATTTTTAAAAGCCAAAGCAAAAAAAGCCGTCGCGCTTTACGCTGTCTTCGATAACGAAGAAACGGGAAGTCAGACGAAACAAGGCGCGGCATCCGACTTTTTACAGTCAGTCATTGCGCGCATTGCAAAATCGCTTGAAATCACCAATCCGTCAACACTGCTTGCAAACTCCATGATGTTATCCGCCGATAATGCTCACGCACGTCATCCCAATCATCCCGAATTAGCGGATGCGCAGAACGCGCCCTATATGAACAAAGGCATCGTGATCAAATATAACGCCTCGCAAAAATACACCACCGACGGCATTTCAGCGGCACTCTTCACAAAAATCTGTCAAAAAGCAGACGTACCCGTTCAGATATACGCCAACCGCTCAGACATGGCAGGCGGCAGCACGCTCGGTTCTATCGCAACGACAAAAGTCTCGATCAAAACTGTGGACATCGGTCTTGCCCAGCTCGCTATGCATTCCGCTTGCGAAACAGCAGGCACAAAAGACGTCGCTTCTCTTGAAAAGGCCTGCGAGGTCTTCTTTTCCTCCTCGCTCATCACAAGCGATCAATCCATCAAAATAGAGTTTTAAAAATGAAAGCCAAAAAAAATAAAACCAAAAAGTCTTTTTTCAAAAACGTCCGTACTTTTTTTACAATGAAGAACGCCGTATCTGCCGTCATCCTGGCAGGAGGTTCATCACTTCGTTTCGGTGGCGATATTCCCAAGCAATTTTTACCGCTTTTGGGAAAACCCATCATCGCGCACAGTATGCTCGCCTTTGAAAAAACGGCTTGCGTCAAAGAAATTATCATCGTTTGCCGAGAAGACGAGGCCGTGCGTTATGAAGTCATGGCAAAAGAATACGGTATTACAAAATTCAAAAACGCCGTGGTCGGAGGTGCAACGCGTCAGGAATCTTCACTGGCAGGACTGAACGCAACTGACCGCGACATCGACTACGTACTCATTCACGACGGCGCAAGACCGCTTGTTACACCGAAAAACGTGCAGGACGTGGCAAAAGCCGCCAGACACTACCGTGCCGCCTGCGCCGCAAGCGTATCGCGCGACACCGTCAAAATTGCCAACCAAGACGGCTTTATCTCGCGCACGGAGGATCGCTCCTTCGTATATCTCGCCGCAACACCGCAAGGCTTTTATAAACCTCTGCTTGAGGCGTGCGCATACTCTGCGCTCAAAGAAAAATTCACCGTCACCGACGATGCCTCTTTGCTTGAACATTACGCCTATCCCGTCAAACTTGTAGATTGCACAAGCGGAAACATCAAGATTACGACCCAATCCGATCTCATTATGGCAGAAGCCATTATGAAAAACCGAGACGAAAGCGAGGAAACGGTATGATCCCCTTCCGAATCGGCCACGGCTACGATGTACACCGTCTTATCGAAAACCGCGCGCTCATACTTGGCGGCGTTTCAATTCCCTACGAAAAAGGGCTAGACGGTCATTCGGATGCTGACGTTCTTTTGCATGCCATTACCGATGCGCTTCTCGGCGCGGCAGCACTCGGCGATATTGGAAAGCTCTATCCCGACAATGACGAGCGTTTTCTCGGTATCAACAGTCTTTTGTTACTGAAAGATACCGCTGACAGGTTATCGGCTCTCGGTTATACAGTCGGTAATATTGATGCAACTGTCATCGCACAGCATCCTAAGCTCGCGCCGTATATTACAACCATGCGTGAGAATATCGCAAGCACGCTGCAAATCCCCGTTGACTACATCAATGTCAAAGCTACAACAGAGGAACGCCTTGGTTTTACCGGGCGTGGCGAAGGAATCGCCGCCCACGCCGTAGCGCTTCTCTGTCATAGCAACTAAAAGCCATACACGCATTCTGCGATGCATATTCATAAATCCGCACAAGGCATTTTACTGACTTCCTTACAGAGCGTGTATCGCATATCGGTACGCCTTTAGCATTGTATGGAAAAACCGTTCAATGCGTGCCAAATCAACACCGTTTACCTGACGAGGATTTATTATGATCAAAATTGCTCCCTCCCTACTCTCTGCCGATTTTGCAAACCTTGATGCCGAAATCAAGGCAATCACTAAAGCAGGCGCAGATTTTCTGCATCTCGACGTAATGGACGGAAAATTTGTGCCCAATATCACCTTCGGTGCGCCCATCATTTCCGCCATTCGTAAATCGTCCAATATCATATTTGACGTTCATTTGATGATCGACGAACCAATCCGCTATATCGACGATTTCGTCAAAGCGGGGGCTGACTGTATTTCTTTTCACGTTGAGGCAACAGAAAAGGTCAGAGAAACACTGACCCACATCAAAAAACTTGGCACAAATGCGGCACTCGCCATCAAGCCCCACACCGATCCCAAAATTCTTGAAGACTATCTCGATCTTGTCGATATGATCCTCATTATGACGGTTGAGCCCGGTTTTGGCGGTCAGTCGCTCATTGTCTCAGCACTTGAAAACGCTCGTTACGCCAGAACTCTGATTGAAAAATCGGGCAGAAACATTCTTCTAGAAGCAGACGGAGGCATCAACGCATCAAACGCCAAGGACATAGCCGATGCAGGCGTTGAAATTCTGGTTGCAGGCTCTGCCGTTTTCGGAGCAACCGATTATCAAAAAGCCATCAACGAAATTCGTTCTGCCGCACAAGCATAACAAAACCGACATTCATATATCCTGAAGAAAGGATTTTATCCATATGACCTACTACATCATTTTATGGGGTGTGATTGCCATTGCCGCCATTATCGTGGAGGCTATGACCGCTGAGCTTGTATCAATCTGGTTTATGCCTGCCTCGATCGCCTCGCTCATTCTTGCCATTTGTAAAGTCGATTTCTGGATTCAGATTCTCGTCTTCGCACTGACAACCGTTCTGTTTATGTTTCTTTTCCGCGCAATTCTTAAAAAGAAAATCCGCAAAAATCCCGAATCTCTCACCAATGTCGACGCCTTGATCGGCGAAAAAGCCATCGTCATCGTACCGATCGACAATGTCAAAGCAGAAGGACAGGTTAAAATCAAAGGACAGATCTGGTCTGCCAAAATGAAAACCGACACCGAGACTGTCGAAATCGACACGCTCGTCACCGTCACCGCTATTGAGGGCGTTAAGCTCGTTTGTGAGCTTTAAACTATATTAATTTTGGAGGATTTATTATGATACCCGCACTTATTATCGGCGCAGTCGTTGCCGTTATTTTCGGCTTGATCATCGCCAACATCCGTATTGTTCCGCAAGCACACGCATACGTCATTGAACGTCTCGGTACGTATCACGAAACCTGGAAAAACGGCGTTCATGTCAAAATTCCCTTCATCGACCGCATCGCCAAGCAATTGATCGTTATGGAGCAAGTCGTTGATTTCCCGCCCCAACCCGTTATCACCAAGGACAACGTCCGTATGCAGATCGACACCGTTGTATTTTACCAGATAACCGATGCCAAGCTCTACGCTTACGGCGTTACCAACCCCATTTTCGCAATTGAAAACCTGACCGCTACCACGCTCCGTAACATCATCGGCGAGCTGGATCTCGATGCTACCTTAACCTCGCGCGACGTCATCAACTCGAAAATGCGCGCCATTCTTGACGAAGCTACCGATGCATGGGGCATCAAGGTTAACCGCGTTGAACTGAAAAACATCATTCCCCCAAGAGAAATTCAGGATGCGATGGAAAAACAGATGAAGGCAGAACGCGAAAGACGTGAGTCTATTCTCCGCGCAGAAGGCGAAAAGAATTCCGCAATCCTCGTAGCAGAAGGCCGCAAGCAGTCGATGATCCTTGAAGCCGAGGCTGAAAAACAGTCCGCTATTCTTCGCGCTGAAGCCGCAAGAGAAACGATGATCCGCGAGGCTGAAGGCGAAGCAGAAGCCATTATGAAGGTACAGGAGGCAACCGCCGCCGGTATCCGCATGATCAACGAAGTCGCTCCCTCCGAGGCAGTTATCGCCATCAAGAGCCTTGAAGCCTTTGCCAAAGCGGCAGACGGTCAAGCAACCAAGATTATCATTCCCTCAAATATTCAGTCGCTTGCCGGTCTCGCTACCTCGCTCAGCGAAATTATGAAACCTGATAATCAATAAACAAATACAAAATAAAACGCCCTTTGAAAAGGGCGTTTTATTTTGTCAATATATAAGTTAACGAATATCGAACAACCCGTAGAAATTACCGTTTTTAAGCTCGTAGCATTCAGGAGCAATCCACTCGTCAAAGGTCACGAAGAAAAAGACAGTTTCACTCACGATATACAGCCGACCGATTTCAGTTTCAATATAATGCGTATACATATCTCGCGTATAACTCTCGTTCCATCCGTAATAATCAAATTCGAGAGCGGAAAGCTCCGTAAGCTCGGCAATAGCCGTGCCGTCCTTCGTATAGGCGGTATGCGTCTCTGCCCATACGTTAAGACCCAACAAACGCTCGAACCGATCAAACGAGAGATTTTCCGAAACCTCGTAGTAAACATTTTCGTTTTGCTTATAACAACCAGCCTCAAAATCAACGGTATGCGTACTGCCGTCAGTCAGTACAAACTCAACCGAAAGAAGACCGCCGCCTTCCAAAGGCACGCTGTCCACGTGAATCGGTTCAAGCATCATATTCTGATATCGCTGTAACACATCGGCAATCACGTCACGGTCGATAGTACGGTAAATGTATTTATAAAAATGCTCAAGGTAAACACTCGGATTTCTCTGCACGGTCTTGATTTCCGAAATAGCGTCGGTAGAAAGTGATGACAACCATTCCTCATAACAGAAAAGATACGTCATATCCGGCTCGGGTAAAATCTGACTATCACCTACCGTTTTATGTGTAATAATAACTCTTTCATCGGGCATAACAAAAGTATATTCCCAATAATCCGAACCGGCGTGTATCTGCTCAATCTTAACATCATTTGCATACAAATTAAAATCTGTGTCAAGAATCGGATGCGTTCTGATAAAAACCCTCTCGCCCACCGCCGCCTCACTTGGTGCGTAGCCCTCACATAAAAGCTCAACAAGATCATCTGCATACGTGATCGGATTGAATTTCAGAAGATATCCACCGTCAAGCGGCGCTGCGCCGCCCTTGCGAAGCACAATCTTTGTGTTAAAATAGAACTCGTGTGAACCGTACTGTAAAAGTCCGGATTGATACTCGTAAATCGCAAGCGTATAAAAGCTAAGTTTCCCATCCTCGTTCCATCCGTCCGAAAAAACGAAGTAATACGTACCGTCCACGTGAAATTCAGAAAGCGCATTTGCGGGCTTGAAATAATAGGTCGTACCTATCCCGGCAAGCGTATTGAACATTTCCCCTCGCGTGCCGAAATACTTGAAATTCAAACTTTTCAGATACTCATAGACCTCACCGACGTACGCCGTATATTCCGTATCGGAAAAGCTGACGAATACACTCGCACCTTTTTTTAAATACGTTTTAGAAGGCTCCGGCAGATCGGGAACAATACACTCTTCAAGCGTATCCTCGGAATACCACTCATTTTCTTCATAAGAATTACCGCAAGAAGTAAGACATACGAACACCATACATACAGTCAACAGTAAAACAACATATGTTTTCATAATCTTTGCCTTTCCGATCCAAGTACCGTCGTCAACAAGCCCCTTGCTCGTTTTATTCCTCACCGCTAAGATATATAACCTCGTCGCCCGAAAGATAATGATAAAACTTTTTTCATTCACGGACATTCTTCTCAGCGGTGACTTTTTTTCTTACATTTTTTCTTAAGAAATATTGCAACAATCCAAACAATAACGCTCGGTACGATAAACTCTGCAAATCTTACAAGCGCATATGCGTATAGCGGCGCGGAACCCATATAAATATCATACTTGTAAGCATCCACTCCAAAGCGTATAACAAAGCCCAAAACCAAGAAAGCAGACACGGCATATAAGAACTTATAAATAATTTCTTTCTTCATGATGAAATTTTCTTATTCCCCGTCTTTCTTTTTTATATCTTTTTCGTATTGTGTATATTAAAGCATTTTTAAAATATCCCTATTTCAAAATCATTTAATTTTTTGAATAAGCGTTTCACCGACCAAAAAACGAATGCTTGAATATCATTTTAATTATTTGCGTAATTGTCCCAATGTGTGACGGCGCGCCGTAGCTTCACCCATAGCAAGCGTAAAAGAAAACCGACAAAAACGCTGATACTCACTTGTAACGGTAATCGTTTCCTTATGAGCTTCCATAATCTTTTTTGTAATATAAAGCCCGAGTCCCGTTCCGCTTTTATCAATTCCGCGACTCTTATCCACTTTATAAAAACGGTCAAATACGAATTTCAAATCTTCTTCCGAAATACCCTCGCCCTCGTTATATACCGACACCAGAATCTTATCACTCTGCTCTGTCACCGACAAAACAAGCTTACCGCCATCACGCGAAAATTTCACAGCATTGTCAGAAAGATTGTAAAGCACCTGATAGATCGCATCATGATCCGCCAGCACGTACATATGCTCCTCATCAAGCTCAAACTGCACATCGAGATTTTTCTCATTAATACGGCTTTCAAAAGAGAATAAAATCTGCCGAGCCGTTTCACAGATATCGAAATGGCTCATCACAAACTTTCTTTCCCCTGCCTGAATACGTGAAATATCAAGAAGTGTCGTAACGAGTCTTGACAAGCGCTTTGTTTCCTTTAATACCACGCCCAGATAATACTCGTGCTTCTCGAGCGGAATCACACCGTTCAGCATACCGTCAATAAAACCGTGAATGGAGGTCATCGGCGAACGCAGATCATGCGACACGTTGGCAATGAAATCATTACGTGTTCTCTCAATGTTTTCAAGATTATCCGCCATCTCATTGAAAACCATGGCAAATTCACTGATCTCATCTTGACCAACGACCGGAACACGCACCGAAAAATCACCGCCGGCAAAAGCTTTGGCAGCTTCTGACATTCCGGCAAGCGGATGGGTGATCCGGCGACTGACAACGTAAGAAATCAAAAGCGCAATTCCCATAACCGTGACCGAAACACCGATAATCAACGCAATAATCGCATTTACAGGCTGTTTAACAACCGACACAGACAAACAAACAAACATCGTCGAAACGTACTCATCGGAAACGTAAACGTGAGTAGCGCAATAATAATGTTCAGCATTCAAAAAGCCAAGTCGCCCTCTTTCACACGCCGTATCAGACTCATCAAAAGATAAAAATTCGGGGGCAACCGTTCGGGTAGGAAGCTCGCTTACAGACGGATCTTTGTAGAGAATACTACCATTCCCATCGGTAAGGATAATAAATATCGCGCTGTCATCGGTCAATTCGGAAAGTGCCCCCGCAAGCGCTTCACCTTCTGAATCCCAAAATGAACCCTCAGAATGTTGCCACTTAAACCTGCGGTAGCTATCCTCTATTTCTTCTTTTGCCGAAAGCGAAACATACGCAAGCTCGTCATTACGAAGATCGGTATAATAATAATTAATTGCCACGCTGTTTACAATCGTCAGTATGACAAACGACACAAACAGAATAGAGATTATGGCAAAGGAAAAGCGCGAAAAAACACTATGAAAAAAAAGTTTTCGTTTCTTCATCAGACGTTAAAACGAAACAGAACAATGTCACCGTCAGCAATCACGTATTCCTTACCCTCAGAGCGAACAAGACCTTTTTCCTTTGCCGCCGTCATCGAACCGTTTGCAACCAGATCGTCAAACGAAACCACCTCCGCACGAATAAAGCCACGCTCAAAATCGCTGTGGATTTTACCCGCCGCCTGAGGCGCTTTCGTGCCCTTTACGATCGTCCATGCACGAACTTCCTTAGGGCCTGCCGTAAGATAACTGATCAATCCAAGAAGTGCATAGCTTTCGCGGATCAATCGGTCGAGACCGCCCTCCGCAATACCGAGATCGGCAAGAAATTCCTTCTTTTCTTCAACGTCAAGCTCGGCGATTTCCGCCTCGATCTGTGCGCAAACCGGAATAATACCTGCATGCTCGCTTTCGGCAAACAACTTCAACTCAGCATAATAGGGATTGTCTTCGGGGGAAGCAACGTCGCCTTCGCTGATGTTAGCAGCGTAAAGCACGGGTTTATCGGTAAGAAGCTCAAGCGAATGAATAAACGCCGCCTCATCTGAAGATGCGGGCGTAATCGAGCGGACACTCTTACCGTCCATCAAGGTCGATTGGATTTTTTCGAGAGTTGCAAGCTCGGCTGCTAAAGTCTTATCGCCCTTCATCAGCTTTTTGGTGCGATCAATACGGCGCTCCAGCACCTCAAGATCGGCAAACACCAGCTCCAGATTAATCGTTTCAATGTCACGAATAGGATTAACGTCACCGTCAACATGAATAATATTTTCATTAGCAAAGCAACGGACGACGTGAACGATCGCATCTACCGCGCGGATATGGCCCAAAAACTTATTACCAAGACCCTCACCCTTCGATGCCCCCTTGACAAGACCTGCAATATCTACAAATTCAATAATAGCAGGTGTGTACTTTTCAGGATGATACATATCGGAAAGATAATCAAGGCGGCTGTCAGGCACGGTAACCACACCGACGTTCGGCTCAATTGTACAAAAGGGATAATTTTCCGATGCCGCTCCCGCATTTGTCAACGCATTAAAAAGCGTACTTTTGCCTACGTTAGGTAAACCAACGATACCAAGTTTCATATTTATCTATGCTCCTTTATTTTACAAGTTTTTTTCGCCTCGAAAATGCGTTAAACCGTCTTTTCTTTGGCGGGTGCCTTTGCCAATTTCTTTGCCTCTTAGGTTTTTACCCATTATTAACTCCTTTCTCTGTTGAAAAAAGAGCCAATGCAATACGTTGTATTATATCACATTGGCATAGTTTTTTCAATAGCTCTTGTCTAAATAATCAGCGTATTTTGAATAAAATTCTCGAACGCTTTCCGTTTGACGAGCTTCTTTGTACCAACAAACAGAACAAACGTATAGTTTGGCTTCGTTCCTCAGATCGCACAACAAAAAGCCGTTATCGAAAGCATTCCAAAAACGCCTTGATATCGGCTATATTTAGACTATACCAAAATGAAAAGTGTAAGCTAAAACCGGAGCTTTACGCCCCCATCAAAGCTTACACTTTTTGACGATACTATTATAACATATTCACTTTAACTTGTCATCGGAAAAACTCTGCCAATTTTGTGCCAAGTTTGTGACATTGTTAAAAAAGCATAATACTTTAGAAAAACCGCTATCTCGGCGTGGCAATCACGATTTGATAGCAGCATAGTTCGTTAGATTTATGCAAACATTAAAATTTTCATTTTTTCTTCTGTTTTTCTCTCAATAACGCTCATATATCGTTCCATATAATCGTAATTAGGATAACCATTATCATCAACGGGTAATTTTATGGTATCTTTTTGTATGGATTTGCAAGATATAGAATCACCCCAAGTATAAATGCTACCAATGCTCGCTTTTAATACCGTTACCAAAAACGTTTGCACATTCTTTTTTATCAATGCCATTATAAAGTATACCAATAACATCTTTATATTTTTTCAAAACAATATCGCAGTTTTTAGCAAGCTCATCGACCCATTTTTGAAGAAAAATATCTTCTGCCTCAGATTTTGTTTCTAATATGATAGCGGGTGCACCTTTATCATCCGGAAGATACCATCCATCAGGTTTATCATTTATTTCTTTAAGACCCAATTGATTAAATGTTGTAATCTGTCCTGTTCCTTGCTTTACTTTCAATTCTGCTTGATCAAAACCAAGAATTATTTTTGCACTGTCGCGCACTTCATCTTCCGTTCTATATGTCAATTTATTAGCCATTCTATATTTCTTCCCAACTGTCGTTATTAGACCATATCCCCATACTCAACCAGCGTTACGTTTCCTAGCGAGACCGCCTTGTCTACGCACCCCTTAGTAAATCCGGATTTTGCGAACAGGTAGTAATGTATGTTTTTGTAGTGGAAGAGATTGCTACGATTTGGTAAATTGCGATTATATATTTTATTTAGTATTACATCATTGACAAAACTACTTTTAAAAAAATAAAAAAATCCGCAACGACTTTTCACTAAAATTATGAACTTTTGAGATTTTTTAACGAAGTTAACAATTTACTCTTGACAAATTCAAACTTTCGTTATATAATTTATTTTAGAAAACTATGCAACTGCGCTTTGCCTTTGCGGCAACGGCGACAGACATCTCCGGAGGTATGAATGGGAATTAAGCTTCTTGTGATTGACGACGATTCCAATATCAGCGAAATGCTATCGCTTCATTTAGAAAGCGAAGGCTACGAGGTAAAAACTGCTTCGGACGGCGTGGAAGGTATGAATTTCTTCAAAATGTACGAGCCTGATCTCGTACTTCTTGACATCATGCTTCCCCGTAAAGACGGCTGGCAGGTTTGCCGAGAGATTCGCGAAATTTCAAATAAACCGATCATTATGATTACCGCCAAGAGCGAAACCTTTGACAAGGTTCTCGGTCTTGAGCTTGGTGCCGACGATTTTCTCGTAAAGCCGATCGACATCAAAGAACTGATCGCACGCATCAAAGCGATCCTTCGCCGTTGCTCTACGCGCGAAGTTGCCATCGACAACGAGGTCGTCCGCTTTGACAATATTGAGATCAGCCGCCAGAAATACGAATTAAAGCTGCGCGGAAAAAGCGTTGACGTGCCGCCCAAAGAGCTTGAACTGCTCTACTTCCTTGCCTCGAATTACAATCGCGTATTCTCGCGCGACCAGCTTCTTGATAAGGTGTGGGGATTTGACTATCTCGGTGACTCAAGAACGGTTGACGTTCATGTGAAAAGACTCCGGGAAAAACTCGACGGCGTATCGGAAAAATGGCTTCTCAAAACCGTTTGGGGTGTCGGCTATAAATTCGAAGTTTTACAATAACGCTCTACATAAAAAACCACTTGCTCACGGCAAGTGGTTTTTTTATAAGCTTTAGTGAAACAATCAATACATACCGCCCATACCGCCGCCTGCGGGCATTGCGGGCGTCTGAGGCACTTCTTCCTTCTTATCAGCAACGAGAGCCTCGGTTGTCAGAACGGTCGATGCAATCGAAGCGGCATTCTGGAGGGCGCTGCGCGTAACCTTCGTCGGGTCAACGATACCAACCTCCATCATATCCACGTACTTTTCATTGTACGCATCAAAGCCGTATCCGTTCTTTTTAGAACGGAGAATCTTATCCACAACAACAGAACCTTCAAAACCGGCATTTTCGGCAATCTGACGCACGGGAGCTTCCAACGCCTTGAGAACGATCTTCACACCGATCTTTTCGTCACCCTCAGTCGTCTTAAGAAGTGCCGCAACAACGGGAATGACATTCAGATATGCCGTGCCGCCGCCTGCTACGATGCCCTCCTCTACCGCCGCCTTGGTGGCATTGAGCGCATCCTCGATACGGAGCTTCATTTCCTTCATTTCAACCTCGGTAGCCGCGCCGACCTTGATAACGGCAACACCGCCTGCAAGCTTAGCAAGACGCTCCTGAAGCTTTTCGCGATCAAAATCCGAGGTAGTGGTTTCAATTGCCGTGCGAATCTGTGCAACTCTCGACTTGATCTCATCAGCATCACCCGCGCCGTCAACAATGATAGTATTTTCCTTATTGACCTTAACCTGTCTTGCGCGACCGAGCTGATACAGAGTCGTTTCCTTCAAATCAAGACCAAGCTCGTCGGTAATCACCTCACCGCCCGTCAAAATTGCGATATCGCGAAGCATTTCTTTTCTACGGTCGCCAAAGCCGGGAGCTTTTACGGCAACGCATACAAACGTGCCGCGCAGCTTGTTAAGAATAAGCGTCGTCAGCGCTTCTCCGTCGACGTCCTCAGCAATAATAAGCAGTTTCTTACCTGCCTGAACAATCTGCTCAAGCAAAGGAAGAATATCCTGAATCGACGAGATTTTCTTATCGGTAATCAAAATGTACGCATCATCAATCACCGCTTCCATCTTATCCATATCGGTTGCCATATAAGGCGAAAGATAACCGCGGTCAAACTGCATACCTTCAACGACGTCGCAGGAGGTTTCAGCTGTCTTCGATTCCTCTACCGTGATAACACCGTCAGCCGACACCTTTTCCATAGCCGTTGCAATCAATGCGCCAATTTCCTCGCTACCCGAGGATACCGTACCGACTCTTGCGATATCGGCAGAACCGTTGACCTTCTGCGAGTTAGCCTTGAGCGCCTGAACAGCCACATCAACAGCCTTCTGAATGCCTTTGCGGATCACCATCGGATTAGCACCTGCGGTCACGTTCTTCATGCCCTCGGCAATAAAGGCCTGTGCAAGAAGCGTTGCCGTCGTCGTGCCGTCACCCGCAGCATCATTCGTCTTGGTTGCAACCTCTTTAATAAGCTGCGCACCCATATTTTCCATCGGATCTTCAAGCTCGATCTCTTTGGCAATGGTAACGCCGTCATTGGTGATGAGTGGCGCACCATACTTCTTATCGAGAACAACGTTTCTGCCCTTAGGACCCATTGTAATTTTAACGGTATCTGCGAGCTTATCAATACCGTTTTTCAAAGCGTTACGGGCATCAATGCCGTAAGCAATCGTTTTCGCCATAACTGTTTCCTTCTTTCCCCCCGCAAATGTCCGCGAGGTAATTTACCGTGTGCTTATTCTACTACCGCCAGAATATCAGCGCATTTAACAATAATATATTCCTGACCGTCAAGCTTAATTTCCGTGCCCGAATATTTCGAAGTAATAACCTTCTGACCAATGGTTACGTCAAGCGGAATGAGCGTTCCGTCTTCTGCGCGCGTACCCGGTCCTACCGCAACGATCTCTGCGATCTGCGGCTTTTCCTTTGCGCTTGCCGTCAGAAGAATACCGCTTTTCGTGGTTTCCTCTGCTTCTACCATTTTCACAACAACGCGGTCCTGAAGAGGCTTTAATGTCATATTCTGATACCATCCTTTCTTTACAAAAGCAAACAATCCACACCATTTTCAGCGCTTCGTTTGCGATATGCGAACACCTTATATTGTATACAAATTTATCAGTATATCAATAACCCGCCTGCCTTTTTTTACAAAAAATTAACATTTCAGGCAGACTTTTCCCGCTCCTTTCGAATAAAGTAAACTAATCTTGAAAAAGGAGGTGTACTATGCTCAATTTTCTCGCAAACTCCCTCATTACTCCGCTACTGCCTTTTTTCCTCACTTTCGTCGGTATCGTTCTGTACGTCAGGCTGAAATTCTTTCCCATCTTCAAAATAAAGCGTGTATTATCAACACTATTCTCTTCAAGCGAGAATACATCGTGGCGTGCTTTGGCCGTTGCCCTTGCAGGCACACTCGGTGTCGGCAATATCGTCGGCGTTGCTTACGCCGTAACAACAGGAGGCGCGGGAGCGCTCTTCTGGATGTGGATCAGCGCTCTGTTTGCTATGATCCTTAAATATGCTGAAACTCTGCTTGCTATTCGATACCGTCGTGAAGATTATGCCGATCATTCCAAATTACAGGCATTTCGCCAACATATTGGCGGCGCAATGTACTATATTCCACACCGTCCTCTTGCCTCACTTTTTGCCATTCTCTGTATTGCCTCATCCTTTACCGTCGGCAATCTCTTGCAGGCTAAGGCAGTCAGTGATGCATTTGCCTCAAGCTTTTCGCTCTCACCCTATCTCACAGGCGGTGCGCTTGCCATTCTGACTTATCTCGTCACACGACGCGGTATCGGGCGCATTACACGGTTTTGTTCGATAGCCGTTCCGTTTTTATCCATCGTATATCTCGGTATGTGTGCCGTTATTATACTGAAAAACACAAGCGCCCTTCCTTCGCTCTTTGCCACGATTTTCAAAAATGCCTTTTCCCTGCAAGCTATCGGTGGCGGCATCGGAGGCACAATGCTTTTTCAGACAATTAAAGTCGGTTTTTCCAAAGGACTCGTCACCAATGAAGCCGGTTGCGGCACAGCACCAATCGCACACGCCTCCGCTGACACAGACGACGGCGCTAAACAAGGACTTCTCGGTATCGTTGAGGTGTTTTTCGACACCGTAATCCTCTGTACCGCTTCGGGGCTTGTTTTCCTGTTAGCGCTGAAACAGTCGCCCTCTTCCGACGGATACTCCCTCGTCGCATACGCCTTTGAAACGCTTTTTGGAAAAACCGCCGCTCTGATTTTGCCGCTTTGTATTTTCTTTTTCGTGCTTGCCACCTTAGTCAGCTGGTCATATTACGGCAAATGTTCTCTTGAATATTTCACCCGAAACCACTTTGTCACCAAGACCTATCTTTTGCTTTTTGCCCTCGTCGCCTTTCTCGGAGCAATCGGAAGCGCCGATATTTTTTGGCAATTATCCGACATCACGCTGGGACTCATGACTTTTATCAACACAGGCTATATTCTTTATTTTATCCGCGATATTCAAAAAACGACAAATGATTTTTTCCGAAAATAAACGACGGCAAAAGCCGCCGTTTATCAACTTTTATGTACCGCAAGTCAGCTTAGCCGAACAATTCCGTTGACAAATACCGATCTCCCGTATCGGGCAAAATGACAACGATTGATTTGCCCTCGTTTTCGGGATTCTTGGCAAGACGGAGCGCAGCCGCAAGGGCAGCGCCAGACGAAATGCCCACCAGAATTCCTTCGCACCTGGCAAAAAGACGAGCCGCCTCATACGACTCAATATCGCTCACTGCGATCACTTCGTCATAAATCGTCTGATCGAGGATATCGGGAATAAAGTTCGCCCCAATACCCTGAATTTTATGCGGAGCAGCATATCCCGCGGAAAGAAGCGGCGATGCCTCCGGCTCTACGGCTACTACCCTAATTTCCGGATTTTGTTCTTTCAGATAACGCGCCGTACCGCTCAGCGTACCGCCCGTACCCACCGTCGCAACAAAAATATCCACACAACCGTCGGTATCGCGATAGATCTCGGGGCCCGTCGTCGTATAATGCGCCTTTACATTTGACGGATTGTCGAACTGACTCGGAATAAATGCGCCCGGAATTTCCGCAGCAAGCAACTTTGCCTTCGCGATTGCGCCCGACATACCGAGCGCGCCGGATGTCAGCACTACCTCAGCACCGTATGCTGCAAGCAACCTGCGACGCTCTACGCTCATCGTATCAGGCATAGTCAGAATTACCCGATAGCCCTTCGGAATGGCAACTGCGGCAAGCCCGATTCCGGTGTTACCACTGGTCGGCTCAATAATCACACCGCCCTTTTTCAAACGCCCGGTTGCTTCAGCGTCTTTAATCATCTGAAGCGCCGCACGGTCTTTTACACTTCCCGCGGGATTCAGATATTCAAGTTTAGCCAAAAGATTCGCCGAAACTCCGGCTGCCAAAGCAAAATTTCCAAGCAGAAAAAGTGGCGTATTGCCAATCAATTCTTCAATAGAATGCTTGATATTCATACGATTCTCCTATGCAAAACGGTCGGCAGTTGCCGACCGTTACTCAATTTTAATCATTTTCAGTAAATCAGACAACAGCACGCATACATTTTAAAACGGAAATACCGTCAAGGGCTTCAAAAATCGCTTTCTTGGACATATTCTCGCAAAGAACGTACTGCGTTTCACCTTTCGAAGACAAATGTACAAGAGATGGAATTCTGGCAGTAAGCGTCGAAAATTCGGCATCGACGGCAAGACAATAAGCCAAAGGAACGTCATCGGTCAAAAGAAGCGTACCGCCGTACTCACGGAAGATTGCATATTTTTCAGTATCGGTCGTTAACGCCGCCACAATATCACTGACAACCGCACTCGCCGTCGGATATTTGCCCGCGCCCATACCGTAAAACAAAACGTCACCAAGATCGCCCGCGCTGAATTTCACGGCATTAAAAACACCTTTAGCGGAAGAAAGGGGATTATCATTCATCACCACACAAGGGGACACCGTAAGATACAAACCGTTTTCATTTTTTACCGCGCTTCCCACGAGCTTCAGCACACCGTCGCAAGTAATCGCAAATTGATTATCCTCCGACGTAATATCAGTAATACCTTCGCAGTCTACTTCATCGCCGGAAACCAGCTCTCCCCACGCCTTCGCCGCCAGAATGCAGATCTTGCGGCAGGCATCGGCGCCCGAAATATCAGCCGTAGGATTTGCCTCTGCATAGCCGAGTCTTCTTGCCTCGTCCAACGCATCCTCAAAACTTGACATACAGTCATGCATCCGCGTCAGAATATAGTTAGTCGTACCGTTCAGAATGCCGTCAATACGGGAAATACGACAGCCCTTAAGAGAATCGTCCATCGCATGCAATACAGGAATACCGCCACCGACAGAAGCTTCGTAAAGATAATGCACACCCATTACTTTCGCCGTTTCAAGAAGCGAAACGCCAAAACGCGCTACAACCTCTTTATTGGAAGTTACAACACTTTTACCGGCTTTCAATGCTGCCATCGAATAATCGTAAGCAGGCTGCGTACCGCCAAGCATTTCGCAAACCACCGAAACCTCGGGGTCGTTCAAAATCACGTCAATATCCGAAACGACCATATCCCGATACGGCGTACCCAAAAGATCACGTTTGTCCAGAACGTATTTGATACCTATTTCATCTCCAACGGTATCACGAAGCTTATCCATATTCCGAGACAAAACCTCTGCTACACCGCTGCCGACAGTACCAAATCCGAGAATCGCAATAGACGTCATAACTTCACCCTCTCTCTTTAACATGAACGTTACCCCAAAAAATCAGGCAACAAGTATGTAAAAAGTATATCACCTTTCGCAACTTTTGTCAAGGAGTTTTTTTCGTCAAAAGACATCAATTCAGAAATCAAAAAAAAATTTTCAAAATTCACGAAAAAAATACACAAAATATTACGAATAGCATTGACTTTCCAAAAAGAAATCTGTATAATAAGGACAATAGCAATACCTTTTATAAAATACGCTAAAACAAGGAGATTTACAGCTATGATTTGCGAATCTTACTCTAACAGAATGTGCCGCAAACTCGACGCCATGAATAAACTCTACGCACAAATGATGTACGAAAAAGTCGATGAGATCACCGACCTTCGTTACCTCGAAACGCCGGAGCATTTAAGACAGGCGCCGACCGAAGGTCTTGCCCCCTTGGTCAAAAACACCGCATGGGGCGGCGAATATATGAACATGTGGATCGTAGGCGAATATACCGTTCCCACGCATCTTGAAGGAAAGTCCCTCTGGCTGGTTCCTCATACCGATGCCTACGAGACTCTCTATTTCCGCAACGGAAGACCCGACGGTATCTTCAACAGCAAAGGAGACTTCATGGGCATTATGCACTCATGCCAGGTACTCTCCCCCTCCGCTAAAGCAGGCGAAACCGTATCGGTAGCACTCGAATGCTACGCAGGTCACTTCCAGGTTGACGAAAAGCCTTACAACTACTACGGCCAGGACGATCCCAAAGGCCCTGCGTACAAATGTACGTTTACGTCGCTCGACGTATGTGTCGTTAACGAAGATATCTACGACTTTGTTTTCAACCTCAATCTCACCACACAAATGGCTCAGAAACTCGACGTAAACAATTACGTACGTGCGCGCGCACGCACTGCTTGCGAGCAGGTTTTTGCAACCATCATCCAATACCCTGCTCACTATGACAAGGAAACCGTACAGACAGCGGTTGTCAAAAGCAACGCCATCCTCCGTGAATTTCTGAAAAAATCGCAATCCGACGAAAGTCGCGGCAAAGTCGGTATCATCGGAGCTTCCCACCTTGACACCGCATGGCTTTGGCCCGTTTCCGAAACCATCCGCAAGAGCGCGCGTACCTTTTCCAACGTCTGCGCCCTGATGGACCGTTATCCCGAATACAAGTTCATGCAGTCCTCGGCGCTCCACCTCGACTGGCTTCGCCGTCACTACCCCGACACCTTTGAGCGTATCACGAAATACATCAAAGAAGGCAGATATGAGCCCAATGGCGGCGTATGGGTAGAATGTGACTGTAATATTACCTCGGGTGAACTTATGGCAAGACAGTTCCTGTACGGTCAGCTTTACACAAGAAAGTATTTCGACTATACCGCAGACTGCTTCTGGCTGCCCGACACCTTCGGTTACAGCCCCGCAATTCCGCAGATTATGCTTGAAAGCGACGTCAAGTATTTCTACACCACCAAAATGAGCTGGAACGACCTCAACCGCTTCCCCTACACCACCTTCAAGTGGAAGGGTATCGACGGATCAAACGTTCTCACGCATCTGCACCTCATAGACGTAATTCCCGACGTTGCCGACGTCGTTAAAAATATTGCCGACGTAACGAACAAACAGGGCTTTGAAAGAAAGCTCCTTCCCTTCGGTCACGGCGATGGCGGCGGCGGACCTACCTCCGCAATGCTCGAAAAAGCGCGCCGCATTAAGGACGTTGCCGGTCTTCCCGAAACCTATTACACTACTGTCAGCGACTTTATGAAGTCTGCTGAGGAAGCTGCGGATCAGCTCCCCACCTACGCAGGCGAACTCTACCTTGAGCTTCACAGAGGTACGCTGACACAGATGCACGATATCAAACGCACAAACCGTAAGTGCGAATTTGCTCTGCACGATATGGACTATTTCAACGTTCTCGCAGACAAAGATAAGGACGAAAAAACCACCGAGCTTTACGAAGTGCTCCTCCAAAATCAATTCCACGATATTCTGCCCGGCACCTGCTACACCGGTGTAACACAAAAAGCAGTCGAGGAAAACCTTGCAGTCATCGAAGAAGCTAACACGATTTCAAAAACGGCAGCAAGCACTTTCACCGCAGGAAAAGGCGTTACATACTTCAATACCACCTCGTTTGACAGAAACGACGTAATCGTATCCGATGATACCGGCGTATATCCCGAAGGCACTATTGTTCAGCGTTACACGAATCTGAAAGGCGAAAACAAGGTACTCATCGGCGGTGTTGTCATTGATGCGCTCGGTGCTAAGTCCTTCCCTGTAACGACTGTTGCCGACGAGGGCGTATCCCCCTTTACGTTTGAAAACAACACCCTCGAAACCCCCTTTGCCCAAGTCGTATTCGACGAAAACGGCGGCATGACATCCTTCTTTGATAAGGATGCAGGCAGAGAACTTCGCCGCATAGGCGCAGAACCCCTCAACACCTTCTACACCGGCGAAGACGTACCGAACTCCTGGGATAACTGGGATATCGACTACGAAACCATGCTCAAGGTCTTACCGCAAAAGGAACTCACTTCCTTTGAAGTGGTATCCGACGGCGCGCTTGCCTTTATTATCCGTGCAAGCTACAAGATTGGCAGATACTCCACGCTGACGCAGGACGTTATCTTCTACGCCGACTCGCCCAAGGTGGACTTCCACACCGTCATTGACTGGAATGACAAGCACATGCTTCTCAAGACGGGCTTTGACGTGGATATCAATTCGCTCACCGTCAAGAACGAGATTCAATTCGGTCACATGGAGCGTCCTACCACCGAAAACAATACCTACGAAATCGCAAAATTTGAAGTTTGCAACCACAAATGGAGCGACCTTTCGGAATCCCGCTACGGCGTTGCGATCCTGAACGACTGTAAATACGGTATGTCCTGCGATGCATCGAATATCCGTCTGACGCTTCACAGAGGCGGTACGCACCCCGACGTAACAGGCGATAAGGGCGTTCATGAAATGACCTACTCTTTCCTGCCCCACAACGCACCCTTCTCGGTTGACAGTGTCGTTAAGCCCGCATACCTTCTCAACGTTCCCGTAATCGCGGTTGAAGGTCAGCTCAAAGAAGCGTTCACACCCATTCTCGGTATTGATGCCGATAACGTCATCTGCGAAGCCATCAAGCCCGCAGAACTCGTCAGCGGCGCATGGGTTGCCCGTCTCTACGAAGCAGAACGTTGCCGCACCAACGCCAAGCTCTATGTCGGCAAGGATGTCAAGAAGGTTTACCGTACCAACATCCTCGAGGATGTCAAGTACGAGCTTCCCATCGTTGACGGTGCAGTTGACTACAGCTTCAAACCCTTTGAAATCGCAACCTTTATGTTCATAAAATAAATGAGGTTCAAATCATGAAACAAGTCTATCTTTCTCCTGTAATAACCGTTGAGACTTTGGCAGAAACCGATGTACTCACAAACAGTCCTCCCGAAGAGAATTGGGGACCGCTTCAGCCTCTACTGCCCACCTTTGAATAAAGTATAAATAAACGGACGTCTCTTAACCGAGCGTCCGTTTTTATATTGAAAAAAATTATAATAGGACAACAATTATAACCAAAACACTTTTTATCATATCAAAATCTGCAAGCCTTCTTTGCTTTTCGCTATTTTCTTTTACCTCACCATAAATCCCCCTAAAAAAAACAAACGCACACAAACTTATCGCCAAGTACGTCAAAGTCCACGCTCCCAAGACAAAAAAGAGTGCAAATAAATCGCTTTTGCGCTCGATCTGCACCCTGATTTAAAATATTTTGTACCCAATTTGTACCCAATTATTTTTAATTACCCAAAAATAACACTAAATCACCACAAAAAACATCAAAAAAACCGCCGTTAAAGGCGTTTTTTTGTTTGCCTTAGACGTGATAAAAGGTCAAAAATCAAGGTAAAAGCGAACAAAAGGTCAACTATTTAAGATCCATATGCTCCCAACAATGACAATAATGCTTGCAAAATTCCAAAAACGAAAAGCGCGATTGATACGAATATCAACACACCACCAATTTTGCTGCCCTTGATTTTGAAATGCTTACCTGCAAAAAATATAGCTATACAAAGTGGCAAAAACATAAAGAAAGCAAATATACCTTGAACTTGTTGACTTGCTGTAAAATCAGGTATAATTTCGTTTTGAACGAGACTGCTTAACACTGAAAAACCAATAAGGAACGCAACAAATATTGCTAAAGCAACTATACCGATTTTTTGATTTTGATCAAGCCTCTTCATTTTGCTTTTTCCTTCAACGTTTTACAACTTGCAATCAACATTCGTCTAATGCGACCGCAAAGATTTCTGTGATTTTTATATGTTTCTTCATCAATGCCATTCGTGTTGAATAACAATTGTAGCCAGCCTTCTGTTTCGCTACATTCTTTGAGAGCAATTTCAAATTTTGAAAGCATATCGGCTTTACTCTGTCCGTAATTGGCTTCGCTGATATTGGCATAAACGCTACTTGAACTTTTACGGATTTGGAAAAGAGTGTTGGAGGGAGCTTTTATATTTTGACAAAGCAATTCTATTTCAGTTGCAAGTTGTTCTGAATAGATCAATAAATAGTTTTCAGGCACAATATAACTCCCTTCGAGAGTATTATA
>CAZMAF010000001.1:10881-142132 GCA_964564225.1 uncultured Lachnospiraceae bacterium | reverse complement strand
GCGATAACGTAGATATGGACGTTGAGCTTATCACGCCTATCGCTATCGAAAAGGGTCTTCGTTTTGCTATCCGTGAAGGTGGCAGAACCGTTGGTTCCGGCGTTGTTATCGAAATCAAGGCATAAGTGCGTCTGATCGGTTTATAACAAACAGCGAATGTTTTATTCCTTTCACTATCGGGTTTTCCCGATAGTGAAAGGGAAACCTTTTTATTGTGCCGTGCTGTTTGCGCGGTTTTTTATTTTGTGATTTAATTTTAATCAGAAAGATCTTTGGGGGTTGGTGAAATTCCACACCGACGGTAAGGCGTATACGCCAAGTCCGTGAGTGTTGCTTTGGGCAATGCTGAATAGGTGAAAATCCTGTACCGACGGTAAAGTCCGGATGAGAAAAGATTTGCTTTTATGGCAAAAGTGTTTCCCCACGGTAGTGGGGATTTTTTATACCTCCGATTTAGGTATTAATATGAACAGTTCTAAAAGACGGGAAAGAACGAAAATGCTTGTGATGCTCTCGCTTTTTACGGCGATTGCATATCTTTCGATCTATATTGTAAATTTTAAGGTTCAGTTTTTGACCTTTGATATTAAAAATGTCTTTATTACGGTTGCGGCGATGGTGTACGGTCCTGTTTCGGGCGTTGTGATATCGCTTGCTGCTGCATTTTTGGAATTGATTTTTTACAGCACGACGGGATTTTACGGATTTGTGATGAACTTTTTGTCATCCGCTTCCTTTGCACTTGTTGCCTCGTTGCTGTACAGACGTCAAAAGACGCTTTTAGGTTCGTATTTTGCGCTTTTTATGGCAACGATTTCTTCGACGGCGGTGATGTTGCTTTTTAATGTATGGATTACGCCTTTTTATATGGGTGTATCTGTTAAAGAGGTAGCGGCGCTTATTCCGATGTTGCTTTTGCCTTTTAACGCAATTAAATGCGTGGTAAATGCGGCGCTTGTGATGGTGCTATATAAGCCGATTTCGCTTGTGATGATGCGATCCGGAATGATTAAAAAAGAAGGAAAGGGAAGGTATTTTATAAAGAATACGCTTCTTACCGTTTTCCTTGCACTGTTTCTTCTGGCGGTCAGTTTGGTTATTTTCTTCATTGTTCTTGGCGGTCAAGTCGATTTTGGTGCATAATAGATTTGAAAATATACTTTTTAAGTAGGTAATAGAATGGTACAGGTTATTAAAGATTTTTTTATCAGGGTAGTGGGAGCAAGGGGAGCTGTATTCTTTTGCTCGATGCTTCCCATTATTGAGCTTCGCGGCTCAATTATTCTCGGCGCGGCGCTCGATATTCCGTGGTGGCAGAATTATCTGATTTCGGTGGTCGGTAATCTTCTTCCTATTATTTTCGTTTTGCTCCTGATCAATTGGTTTCTTGAAGTGCTTAAAAAGGTGAAAGGGCTTCGCAGAATCAGCTTTTGGCTTGAGAAAAAGGCGGAAAAAAATCGCCCGAAAATCGAAAAGTACGGTTTTTGGGGATTGACACTTTTCGTGATGATCCCGCTTCCCGGTACGGGTGCGTGGACAGGTGCGCTTGTTGCGGCACTTATGAAAATGAATTTCTGGAAGGCTTTTTTGGCTATTGTGATCGGTGTTCTCTTAGCGGGCGTGATTATGACACTTGCATCTTATGGCGTTGTCAGTTTTCTTTCGTTTTTGCTGTAAGTGTTTAAAAAAATCTGAAAATAGCGTGAAAATAGTTGACACAGTTGTAAAAAACGTGTATAATAAATGTACAAGCTCTTATCAAGAGTGGCGGAGGGACACAGCCCGATGAAGTCACGGCAACCTGCAAACGTAAGGTGCCAATTCCGTGGAGATGAGAAAGCACCCGCGGATGACGTGGGTGCTTTTGTTTTGTTCTGACGAAAAAGATTTTTAAGATAAAGGATAAATGATGATGAAAAAGCTTTTTACCTCTGAGTCGGTTACCGAAGGACATCCCGATAAAATGTGCGATATTATTTCCGACTCAATCCTTGATGCAATTCTTGCACAGGATCCGATGGCGCGCGTTGCGTGTGAAACCTCAACTACGACGGGGATTATTAATATTTTTGGCGAGATCACCACGACCGCCGTCGTTGACTATGAAACGGTAGTCAGAGAGGCGGTGCGTTCGATCGGTTATAACCGAGCTAAGTTCGGCTTTGACTGTGACACCTGCGCGGTTCTTTCTTCGCTTCATAAGCAGTCGCCGGATATTGCGATGGGTGTTGATAAATCGCTTGAGGCGAAGGCAAATGAGCTGAACGATGCTTACGATACGGGTGCAGGTGATCAGGGTATGATGTTTGGTTATGCTTGTAATGAAACCTCCGAACTGATGCCGCTCCCCATTCAGCTTGCTCACAATCTTGCTAAGCGTTTGACGGTTGTCAGAAAGAATGGGATTCTTTCTTATCTCCGGCCTGACGGTAAAACGCAGGTTACGGTGGAATATGATGGAGATAAGCCTGTTCGCGTTGATACTATCGTTATTTCGACACAGCACGATCCCGACGTATCGCAGGAAACGATTGCCGCCGATCTTAAAAGAGAGGTTATTCGTCCTGTGGTAGATGCGGTGCTGATTGACGAGGCTACCAAAATTTATATCAATCCTACCGGTCGTTTTGTAGTTGGCGGTCCTCAGGGTGACTCCGGTCTTACCGGAAGAAAGATTATTGTCGATACTTATGGCGGTTACGCCCGTCATGGCGGCGGTGCGTTTTCCGGTAAAGACCCGACGAAGGTTGACCGTTCTGCTGCTTATGCTTCGCGTTATATTGCGAAAAATATTGTTGCTGCAGGGCTTGCAAAGCGTTGCGAAGTACAGGTTGCGTATGCAATCGGTGTGGCGCGTCCCGTTTCGCTTATGGTTGATACTTTTGGTACGTCTAAAGTAAGCGGCGAGGCGATCGCTGAGGTTGTTGACCGCCTTGTCGATCTTCGTCCTGCTGCTATTATTGAGCGTTTCGGCTTGCGCCGTCCGATCTTTGCGCCTCATGCTGCATACGGTCACGTGGGCAGAGAAGATCTTTCGAGCCCGTGGGAAGCACTCGATCTTGCAGAGTCTTTGAAGGAAGCTTTTGCTGAATAATTGATTTAAATTGTATGAATTTGCGACACGCGCTTTTGAGTATGCGCCAAAGCTTCAAAGGCTATGCGGCGTATACGGAGCGCGTGTTTTTTTAGAAAGGAGGGGAAAGTATGAGTTTGTTTGATTCTCTTGAACGCAAGTTTGATGAGAGTGAGTATCTTGAGGGGCTTGTGGAAAACGTTATTTATTCAAATGATCAAAACGGATATACCGTTTGCGAACTTGATATTGGCGAAGAGATTGTGACGGTTGTTGGTATTATGCCGTATCTGAATGCAGGTGAAAGCATACGCGCCAAGGGAAAATGGGAAACGCATGCGAGTTACGGTAAGCAGTTTAAGGTAGAGTATTATGAAAAGCACTTGCCGTCGTCGGCAGAATCAATGATCAAATATCTTTCCTCCGGTGTGATCAAGGGTGTTGGCGCGGTAACTGCGAAGCGTATTGTGGCGCAATTCGGCGAGGACACCTTCAACGTCATTGAGTCACATCCCGAGTGGCTGACCGATATTAAGGGAATCACCGATAAAAAAGCACAGGAAATATCCGAAAGTTTTAAAAGTCAGTTCGGCGTCCGATCCATTATGTTGTTCTGCCGAGACTTTTTCGGTCCTGCGACTATTATGAAGATCTATAAAAAATGGGGTTCGGGCGCGATTGATCTTATTAACCGAAATCCCTATATCCTGTGCGATCAGATTCACGGTGTTGGTTTTGAGTCTGCCGACCGTTTTGCTTCTTCAATTGGTTTTTCGTCCGACAATGAGTTTCGAATATCCTCGGGTATTAAGTATATGCTTTCTTATAACGCGATCAATCACGGTCATACTTATATTCCGCGCGATAAGCTTGTGAAGCTGACGGCTGATACGCTGAAGGTGGACATTGAACGCGTGGAAGCGCCGCTTGCATCGCTTGAGGTTTCGCGCGAAGTGATGACGATAGACGTAAAGGCGCGGCGGTGTACGTATCTTACCGAATATTATGAGGCGGAAAAGTATATTGCAACGAAGCTTTCGATTCTCGACAAGCTTTGTGAGAAGTCGTCAATTGACAATCTTGAATATATGATACGGCAGATTGAGGCGCAAAGCGGTGTGGTTTATGCTAAAATGCAGAGAAAGGCAATTCTTTCAGCAGCAAACAACGGTGTTATGATTCTGACAGGCGGTCCCGGTACGGGTAAAACGACGATTATTCGCGCCGTGATTGCGATTTATGAAAGAATGGGCTTTAAAATTGCGCTCGCAGCACCCACGGGACGCGCGGCAAAGCGTATGTCTGAGGCGACACAGCACGAAGCTAAAACGATACACCGTCTTCTTGATATGGAATATCTTGCCGGCGAGAAGACGAAATTCCGTCGCAACGAGCATAATTTGCTTGATGAAAGCGTGATTATCGTTGACGAGGCTTCGATGGTCGATACCTTATTGATGGCGGCTCTTCTGAAGGCAATCAAGCCCGGCGCTCGCCTTATGATCATCGGTGATGCTGATCAACTTCCTTCGGTTGGTGCCGGTAACGTGCTTTGTGATCTCTTATCGTTTGACGGCTTCGCTTCGGTGCGCTTGAATGAGATATTTCGTCAGGCGCAGGAAAGTCGTATTGTAACGAATGCGCATCTTATCAATAATGGGGAATTGCCGATCTTGTCCGATAAAAAGGGGGACTTTTTCTATCTTGCGCGAGAAAATGAGGCGGATATTGTACCGACGATCGTCGATCTTTGCCGCAACCGTTTGCCTAAAACCTATGGCGCGGATTTTCGTGAGGGAATTCAGGTGATTACGCCTTCGCATAAGGGAATTGGCGGAACGGAGGCACTTAACAGCGCACTTCAGACTGTTTTGAATTACCGTGACGGTAAAAAAAGAGAAAAGAAATATCGCTCTTTTATTTTCCGCGAGGGAGATAAAGTGATGCAGATTAAAAATAATTATGAGTTGGAATGGGAACGCTTTCATGAGCGCGGCAGTGGTATTTTTAACGGTGACATCGGTGTAATTGAGGCAATTGATTATAGTGCCGAGCGTATGCAGATTAATTTTGACGATCGGGTTTGTCTATATGATTTTGGTCGGCTGGACGAGCTTGAGCATGCTTATGCGATTACGATTCATAAAAGTCAGGGTAGTGGTGCGACTCGTTCCTTAGTGAAAAGCTAAGGCACTTAAAGAAGTCGAAGTAGTTATATACTACAAGCTTATTTAAGGAGAACTCTTAATTCGAATAGTCAAATGATAGAGCCAATCCCGAAAGGATTGGGCAACCCTCTTGAAGGACTATCCCTAAGACTCCGACTGGCTATATATAACGAAAGTTAAATAGTCAGAAGCTCGGTAAAGTCGGCAGAAAGAGTACCTAAATCAAAGAAATAGATTAGTAAGAATTGGTACAAAAGTGGCCAGAGCCCGCCCGTTCCAAACATCTAAAGTATAAGACAAGGGAAATGATATGTCGGGGGTCTATAAATCTCTCACGGTTAGAATGTACGGAATGTACTGACGAATCTGCGAAAGTACGGGTCTAAACTGGCGATACGTGGAAACACGGAGTTTCCCCATAGAGGGACGTCGGTGAGGTAAAGTAAAAATCTGCGTCTATGAAATACCTTATATGCGGCAGGCGCATATGAATCCGACAGGCCTATAGCAGAAACCTAAAAGAGAAAATGTACAGATAAAATTAAGGGAACGAGGAAAGGTATTAGGTTCTCGGAAACGAGAATAGGTAAACGAAGAATAATAAGTTATCGAACTAATGCTGAAAAGTAGTGGTCGAACCAATGATAACTTCTGTAATGGAAGTAGGAGGAATGGCCACAAGTCGTTACACTAATATACACTAAACATCACTTAGCATTGGATGTGAGTAAGCCCAAAAGAGGTACCTCATACAGTGGGGGTGATGAACCAGTGGATGAACAAATTTCAGCAAGGCAACCTGTAGAAGTACAGATAGCCAAAAAGATTAAGCAGAAGAAAATAAACAAACTTCGATATGCTGAATACTACGACCAGCAAGAGTTGTTAGATAAACTGTATAGTGACAGTAAAAACGGAGTTATCTTTGATACGCTAATGAAGTATATCACTTCGAACGCAAATATCTTGATGGCATACCGTTCCATAAAACGCAATTCGGGAAGTAAAACGCCTGGTACGGATGGACTGAACATTAAACATATCGAAAAACTCGAACCAGAAGTAGTATGCAAACGAGTGCGAAATATCCTAAGTAACTATCAACCGAGAAATGTTCGGAGAAAGGATATACCAAAACCCAACGGTAGAACACGACCTTTAGGTATTCCGTGTATATGGGATAGATTGATACAACAATGTATTCTACAAATACTCGAACCTATTTGTGAAGCAAAGTTTTTCGATGGGAGTTTTGGATTCCGTCCTTTACGGTCTGCGGAAAATGCAATAAATGAGGTTTACCGATACATCAATCGGTCGAATCTGTATTATATGATTGAAGTGGATATAAAAGGATTCTTCGACAATGTCAATCACACCAAACTGATTAGACAAATTTGGGCGATGGGAATTAGGGATAAGCAACTTATCTGCATAATTAAGAAGATACTAAAGGCAAAAATCGAAATGCCCGATGGTACTATCTTGACACCAACAAAAGGCACACCGCAAGGCGGTATTATCTCACCGTTACTTGCCAATATCGTTCTCAATGAATTGGATTGGCATATGGAAAGTCAATGGGGAGAAAATCCACTTGCGTACAAATGGAAAGGCGGAGTAGCACCGAATGGAACTTTCAGCAAAGGAAGCTCTTTTCGGGAAATGCGAAAAACCAATCTAAAAGAAATGCACATCATCCGATATGCAGACGATGTGCGAATAATGTGTGCTACAAAGGGTGAAGCAGAGAAAACACTATATGGAGTCGCGGAATGGCTCAAAAAGCGCCTTGACCTTGATGTTTCAATGGAAAAGACTCGGATTGTAAATCTTCGGAAAAAATCTGGAGAATTCTTGGGAATTGAAATTAGAACAAAAAGAAAAGGCAAAAAAGATGTCATTGTGTCCCATATGTGCCCTAAAGCAATTGAGCGCACTAAAGTTGCATTAAAAAAGCAAATCAAAGTCATTCAACGAAGCGGTGACTCAAAACAAGCCGTGAGAAACATTCAGTTGTATAACTCCGAGGTTAGAGGAATACATAACTATTTCCGAATGGCAACGGATATTACAACGGATTGTCAAGAAATCCATAACTCGATTTACAAGGCATTGTATAATCGGCTTAAACCTCTGAAGAAATGCTCCTTAACCCCAAGACAAGGAGATTACAAAAATTACGGAAAATGCAGACGGATAATGGAATGTCAAGGACATTACATTCTACCGATAGCATATGTAAGTCACAGAACAACCGTAGGTAAGAAGAAAGCTGTTAATCTATACACGCCTGAAGGACGAAAATGGAAACACGACAACCTAATGTTTCGGAACGCTTGGTTACTGGGTGAGCTATACAAATACCCAGTAAGTGACCGTTCAATTGAGTATAACGATAACCGTGTTTCTCTCTTTGCGGCACAAAGAGGTAGATGTGCCATCACTGGCAAAGACTTTTTATGTCAAGAGGAAATACATTGTCATCACAAAACTCCAAGAGCAATGGGTGGCAAAGATGGTTATAACAATCTTGTGCTTATACTGGAAGATGTGCATCGACTGCTACACTCTACAAAGAAAAGCACAATTGATTTCTATTTGGGTTTACTCAAGTTGAATGACAAGCAACTTAATAAGCTTAATCAGCTAAGGGAACTCGCGGGATTACCTGCGCTCCGCTAAGGAAGCGTATTCCAAGGCGAATGAAGGCTGAAATAATTGTAAAATTGTGATGTTAAAGTGATATTAAGTGAAACGATGGAACGCCGTGTGCGGTGAAAGTCGCACGCACGGTGTGGACCGGGGGAAAAGCTGGAGGAAAAAGTTGCCTAAAAAGAAATACTTCCCTTGATGAGAGAAGTATTGTGTGAATATTATTTGCTCTTAGAACTAAATGTGAATGTCAACCCGACAGCAGACACTATTATTCCAATGAGAGTTATTACAACGGTTAAATCAACAGAAAAGTAATGTGCAGTTTCGTTAACCAATGCAACAAGAATTATGGCGATACCAAACAGTATCAAAGAAATTCCTTTAAGAAGATTCTGCATACTAAACCTCAAATCGTTAGATTTTTTAATAATTATATCACACAAATGAAGAATAGTCAATGCTAAAAAGTATTTTGTAGCAAAACTATTTCGAACAAAAGGCTAATTTCTTTCAAAAGCTTACCTATCGGTATAATATCCCATCGTAATTATGCCGTTATACCGTACCGCTCCTCAGCTTTTGACGAGAAATCTTCTTTATACCGCCGTGACGCGCGCGCAAAAGATCGTCATTCTCGTGGGTTCAGCACAGGTTGTACAAACAATGGTAGAAAACAACCGCTTGACAAAACGCTATACCGGTCTTCGTTCTATGCTGGAAAGCTTTGCTGTATAGGTGTTTATATGCGGATCGGTGATTTTTTACTGAATTTATTGTTCCCGCCGAAATGTGTATCCTGCGGGGATATTCTCGATCATAATAAGACGGATGCGCTTTGTCCGCATTGCCGTTCCAAATATGAGATTGAAAAGGGTTTTCTTTGTCCCGAGTGCGGCAGTCCGCACGTGAGTTGCGGTTGCCTTCCAAAATCGCTGTCGTCTTGCGTTAATGCGGCTCTGCATCTTGTTGAGTATACGAAGGAGGATAGCGTTGCGCGGGATGCGGTGCTTGCTGCTAAGGACGGAAGATACGAATATCTTTATCGTATGCTTTCTCACGAGTTGGTTACCCTTATTGCATCGCGTATTACTGAGCCTGAGTCCTGTCTTTTTACTTTTGTTCCGCGCAGTCCGAAAAGGAAGGCGAAGTCGGGAGTGGATCAGGGGCAAGAGACCTCAAAGCGGTTGGCTCTTTATTTCGGTGCGGATTTTGCCAGTCTGTTTCGGCATAACCGCGCCAAAGAACAAAAGCATCTTACCGTTCGAGAGAGAAGGATGAACAGAGAGAATGCGTACAGTCTCTATGAAAGGAAAAAAGAACAGATTAAAGGGCGGCATATTATCCTTTATGACGACGTTATTACGACTGGTGCGACACTTGGTTCTTGTGCGCGTCTTCTCAAAAAGGCGGGAGCCGAAAGTATAACGGTAGTGACCTTCGGTAAGGTTTATCTTGGAAATTCTAAAGAAAAAAATCCGGTTTTGAAATCGGAAAGGAGTTCGGTATGGAAGAAATGAAGTACACAGAAGATGTGTTTGATCAAAAGGATACGGCGATGACCGATCTGCAAAAAGAACAGCTTTATCAACGCGCGCTGGGCTATCTGACCTCATCTCTTACGAATAATGAGCTGTTCGAGGAAAGTCTGGATACGCTTCTTGCGCTCGGTGATTATAAGGACAGTGCTGCGCTATATCAAAAGTATAACTTGCAATACGCGGCAAAGCAGGAAGAAACGGCGGCACTTAATCAAAAGAGAAAGGCGAGTCGTATTTTTCAGGGCGTGATGGTCGGAATCGGTTTTGCTGTTATTCTGTCGTTAATTCTTATCCTTGTTTATGCGTTAAAGCTTGATATTGTCAGATGACGGATTTTTCACAGTATCACGGCTTGATTGGGGATATTCTGCCGCGGATCGTTTCGTGGTATCGGGTTAATAAAATTGATCTGCCTTGGCGCAATGAGCCGACACCTTATCACGTCTGGATATCCGAAATTATGCTTCAACAGACACGGATTGATGCGGTGTTATCATATTATGCACGTTTTTTAGAGGCTTTGCCGACGGTTTCGGCGCTCGCTTCGGTTGAGGATGACCGTTTGATGAAGTTGTGGCAGGGGCTTGGTTATTATTCCCGTGCAAGGAATTTGAAAAAGTCTGCTGTTTTGATTATGGAAAATTTTGGCGGGAAAATTCCGTCTTCGGCAGAGGAGCTTGAAAAGCTGCCCGGTATCGGAGCGTATACCGCCGGCGCTATTGCTTCGATTGCCTATGGAAAGCCGTCTCCCGCTGTTGACGGTAACGTACTTCGTGTGATTTCGCGGATGCTTGCTTCGTATGATGATATTATGCAACCGCGTGTGAAGACCGAGGTAAGTCGATTGCTTGCGGCGCATTATCCCGAAGGGAAAGAAGCAGCACTTCTGACTGAAGGACTTATGGAGCTTGGCGAGCGCGTGTGTATTCCGAATGGTGTGCCGCGCTGTGAAAGCTGTCCTGTGAAAGCGCTTTGCCTTGCTTACCGTCAGGGTATTACGGCTGAATTGCCGGTAAGACTTGTGAAAAAGGATAAGCGACTTGAGAAAAAAACGGTATTGTTAATACGTTCTCAAAATGGTCGTTATGCAATCGCAAGACGTGGGAGCGAAGGCTTGCTTGCCGATATGTGGGAGCTTGTGAATTTCGATGGGTTTGGTTCGGATGGCGATGTAGAGAACTATCTTGCGAAAAAAGGTATTCAAGCGTTACGGATCGAACCGTTACCCGATGCCAAGCATGTTTTTACGCACGTTATCTGGCAGATGAAGGGATATGCTGTTGAGGTTGTCAACGAGGCGGATAGCTTTGTTTGGCAAACGGGAGCGCAGATCTTATCTGACTATGCAATTCCGACGGCGTTTAAGGTGTACGTTAATTATATGAAAGAGTAGGTGTTTATGATGGAAAAATCATTTTTTCGCGCAAACCGCCGTGCGCTGTTTAAAAAAATAGAGGGGGATTTTGTTGCTGTTTTTTCGACGGGATATCCTGTGAATATGTCGGCAGATGAAAATTATCCTTTTCGTGCTAATGCAAACTGTTATTATCTGAGCGGTATTACACAGGAAAACGTTTATCTCGTGCTTGCAAGAAAAGCAGGCATTAACGCAGAATATCTTTACATTGATGAATACGACGAAATGCACGCCAAATGGGTCGGACATAAGCTGACGCGCCGTGAAGCCTCTCGGATTTCGGGCGTTCCAATGAAGTGCGTCCGTTACCGTTCGCAGTTTGACATTGAAATGAAGGTACTCCTTCAGGGGGTTACGCTTTATCTTGATCTTGAAACTAAAAGGAATACCAACTATCATTCGTTCGGTCTTTCTATGCAGGCGGCGTATGCTGAAGTTTGCGAAATCGTCGATGCGTATCCCCTGATCGTTTCGCTTCGTTATGCGAAAAAGCCCTGTGAGGTTGACGAGATTAAAAAGGCGCTTTCGGTTACGAAGAAGGGAATCGAGGCTTTAATGCGAAATTCCCGTCCTTCTATGAAGGAATATGAGCTTGAAGCGCATTTTGATTTTGTACTGAAAAGCGAAGGTCAGCATGATCTGGCTTTTACGACTATTGCGGCATCGGGAGGTAACGCCACGACACTTCATTATTCCGATAATAATACCGAAATGAAAGATGGCGAGCTTGTTCTCTTTGATCTTGGTGCTAAGAGTAATGGGTATTCTGCCGATATTTCGCGTACCTTTCCTGTAAACGGTAAATTTACCCCGCTTCAGAAAACGGTTTATGAGATCGTGCTTTCGGCTAACAAGAAGGTAGAATCTGCTGCTCGCGCGGGAATGACGATGGGGGATCTGCAAAAGATTTGTATTGAAACGCTTGCCGAGGGATGTCTTGCGGCAGGACTCATCAAGGAAAAAGAGGAGATCAAGCGCGTGTATTTTCACGGTGTTTCGCATTCTCTCGGTCTTGATACGCACGATCCTTGTCCGAAGGGCGCGCCTTTGCCCGTAGGTGCGGTGATCACTAACGAGCCCGGTCTGTATTTTCCCGAGCATAACATCGGTATACGTATTGAGGACGATCTGCTTATTATGAAGACGGGAGCTGTTAATCTTTCTGCCGATATTATCAAAGAGGTTTCGGAAATCGAAGCGTTTATGGTAAAATAATTTGAAAAATCGGAAAGAGTACAGCTCTCTCCGATTTTTTGTACTTCTTATAGGAGTATGGATTGTAAAGCCGGAAAAACTGTGGTACAATAGCAGTATCAAATTTTTGACGAGGTGATTGTATGGCTAAAGAAAGACACGAAGTGGAAAGCCGTTTAAAATGGCGTGTGGAAGATATTTACGAAACGCTTGCAGATTGGGAGCGTGATTATGCGACCGTTGCCGGAAAGCTTGATTTTTCGGTTTACGAGGGAAAGCTCGGTGATGCGGATACGCTCTTTGAATGTCTTGAAAAGCTGAATGCGGTGAGCTATACGCTGAGCCATCTCGGTGTATATGCGTTTATGCGTCACGACGAGGATACGCGAAGGAGCGAATATGCCGCTTTGCAGTCGAGAGTGGATATGCTTTCGATGAAGCTTGCGGGTTCGACGGCGTTTATGACTCCCGAGCTTACGTTGCTTGATAAGGAAGTTCTTGATGGCTTTATGAACGATCCCCGATTTGCCGATTATGACTATACCATCCGTTCGATTATTGCCGAAAAGCCGCACGTGCTTTCCAAGGAATGTGAGGCACTCTTGTCACAGGAAGGAAGAATTTTCGGCGGTTTTTCAAGAACCTACTCGATGCTCGATAATGCGGATTTTCCTGCTCCGATTATTATGGCGGACGGAGTGAAAACCGAAGTAACGCACGGAACATATGGCGTGCTGTTGTCGCATTCTGACAGAAACGTAAGACGAAAGGCGTTCAAGGCGTATTACAAAGCGTATATTTCGCTTATCAATACCATTACTTCGATATTTGTCGGTAATATTGACAAGGATGTTTTTCTTGCGCGTGCGAGAAAATATCCTTCCTGTCTTGCAAAAGCGCTTGCTCGTGAGGATGTTGACGTCAAGGTGTACGAAAACCTGCTTAACAGCGTGAATAAAAATTTGCCGCTTTTACACCGTTATTTTGATGACAAGCGAAAGATCATGGGGCTGAGAAAGCTGCATATGTACGACGTATACGTCTCTCCTGTTGAAAATGCCGAGATCAAGGTGGATTATGATGAGGCTTTCAAGATTGTGAAGGAGGGGCTTGCGCCGCTCGGTGAGGAATACGCAAGCTTACTTGATAAAGCGTACGGCGATGGCTGGATTGACGTTGAGGAAACGGTGGGCAAGAGAAGCGGCGCATATTCGATTTCGGTCTATGGGCTGAAGCATCCTTACGTGCTTCTGAACTATCAGAAAACGACCGGAAATATCTTCACCATTGCGCACGAGCTTGGTCACGCGATGCACTCGTATTATTCTGAAAGAAATCAGCCGCAGGAAAAGGCGGGCTATAAGATATTCGTTGCTGAGGTTGCTTCGACGGTTAATGAGATATTGCTTTTGAAGCACCTTCTTAAGAAAACCAATGATCCGAAGCTGAAAAAGTATCTGTTGAGCTATTATATGGATACCCTGAAGGGTACCTTGTTCCGTCAGACGCAGTTTGCCGAGTTTGAATATATGGCACACGATATGGCGGAAAAGGGTATTCCGCTGACGAAGGATTCGCTCTGCAAGGCGTATCACGAGCTGAATCAGAAGTATTACGGCAATGCCGTGATCTCGGACGACGAGATCGCTTATGAGTGGGCACGTATTCCGCATCTGTATCGCGGCTTTTACGTGTATAAGTATGCGACGGGTATAATTTCGGCGGTTTCGATTGCCGGGCGTATTGAAAAGGAAGGAGAGACTGCCGTTGCCGATTATTTCAAGTTCCTCTCGTCGGGCAGCTCGGACAGCCCCGTTGAGCTTCTCAAGCTTGCCGGTGTTGACCTCACCAAGACCGATGCTTTCGATGCTTGCATGGCATCCTTTGAGGATGCGCTCACGCAGTTTGAGGCGATTGAGGGATAATGAATGATATGACGGAAGTTTTTACTTGCCTGTATGAGCGATAAAAACTTCCGTTTTTTTGAGCAAATAACACGCCTGAAGAATCAGCACGTTTTTATATTGGCGTTTGTTTTCCAAAATAAGGCGGTAAAGAATGAGTGGCGACTGATGCTTCCGAGCGGTGAATATGACTATCATATCAACAGTTATTTTTTTGCGACGATTGATATTTTCTGTACTACGCTATAACTATTGATAACGGTTGGAAGTGGCTTGACGGCGTGAGAGAAGATGAGCGTTTAATGGAATACATTAAGCAAACCCGGAGACTCTTGGCAAAAGTGGAGTTAAAATAAACTTGTTTGTGTAGCAATATAGTTAGCGATGCAGCGCGGAGAAGGCCTTTCTCTGTGGTACATTTTTGTGCGTTTTTGGGTGAGGAGTGTTGACGGCGCTGATTTTTTGTGATACAATGAAATAAACGGCACAAGGAGGGGAAATATGGAACTGAAACAACAGCGTCATATACACATTTCGGGGCATCCTGCCGACCGATATTTGTATTTTGATCGCGTGTTTGATATGCTGCGCTCCATTGAAGGCTGCGCTGTTACCTATACCGATGCGCCGCAGGACACAAGGCAGGATCTGCCCGACGGGGTGGACGTTTTGGTCGTTCTTGCGACCGAGCAATATTTTGCATGGCAAAACAGTGGCTATGAATCGGAATATCTCATGGCAAAGTCGCGGGGTGTCCGTGTGATCCCCTTAATGCTTCAGGCGCATATTGTCGATCTTGTCAATATGCGTTTAAGTAAGTCGCAGTATATTGATGCGAGCGATGATTTTGATTTTGCGCTCAGTGCTCTGTATGCACATATCAAAAATTCTGAGCCGCGTTGCGTTGATGAGAGCTTACCGTCGGTTTTTATCAGCTATCGTCGGCGAGAGAAGGATGCGCTCCATCGGTTGGTGGATATCATTAAAAAAGCACCGAATTATGATGCTTTTACGCTTTGGTACGATGAGATCATTGCGCCGGGAGACAATTATAGTCACGCGATCATGAAAGCACTTGACGAGAGCGATCTGTTTATTTTGCTTGTAACGCCGTCGATTCTTGAAGACGGTAATTACGTGATGCGTGCCGAATATCCTACGGCGAAAAAGCAGGGAAAAAAGATTGTTGCGATCGAAGTAATCAAGACTGACCGCGTATCGCTTGCTAAGAAATACCCTGACTTGCCCAAATGCATCAGCCTGAAGCAGGCGGGTGCGCTTTACGCGCGCCTTCAGACGGTACGCGACAAGTGGTGACCGTTGAAAACGGACGTCTTTTTTGTCGAGGCTGTTGACGATGCCTGTTTTTTGTGTTATAATACAGTATTATATTTTTCAGGAGGACTTTTCCTATGGCAAGATTTGTTTTGAATGAAACCAGCTATCACGGCAAAGGCTCAATTGCCGAGATTGCAACTGAGATCAAGGCGCGCGCTTTCAAAAAGGCGTTTGTTTGCTCCGACCCCGACCTCATTAAGTTTGGCGTTACCAAAAAGGTGACTGACGTGCTTGACGGTGAGACAATTGCTTATGAGATCTTCAGCGAGATCAAGCCCAATCCCACGATCGAAAACGTACAGAGCGGAGTTGCCGCTTTTAAGGCATCGGGCGCTGATTGCATCGTTGCTATTGGCGGTGGTTCTTCGATGGATACCGCAAAGGCAATCGGCATTATCATCGAAAATCCCGAATTTGCTGACGTTCGTTCGCTCGAGGGCGTTGCGCCTACCAAGAATAAATGCGTACCGATTATAGCCGTTCCTACCACGGCAGGTACGGCGGCTGAGGTTACGATCAATTATGTCATTACCGATGCCGAAAAGAACAGAAAAATGGTTTGCGTTGACGTACATGACATTCCCGTCGTTGCTGTTGTTGATCCCGATATGATGGCGACGATGCCTAAGGGCTTGACCGCCGCTACCGGTATGGATGCCCTTACGCACGCGATTGAGGGCTATATCACCAAGGGCGCTTGGACGATGAGTGATATGTTTCATATCAAAGCAATTGAGATTATTGCTGCATCTCTGCGAGGCGCGGTAAACGGTGAAGACGAGGGCAGAGAAGGCATGGCGCTTGGTCAGTACATCGCCGGTATGGGCTTTTCGAACGTCGGTCTCGGTATCGTTCACTCGATGGCGCATCCTCTCGGTGCGCTTTACGATACGCCTCACGGTGTTGCGAATGCAATCATTTTGCCGACCGTTATGGAATATAATGCGCCTGCGACGGGTGAAAAATACCGTGACATTGCCAAAGCAATGGGTGTTTCCGGCGTTGATGCGATGACACTTGACGAGGCGAGAGCTGCCGCGATCGCTGCTGTCAAGCAGTTGTCGCTTGATGTGGGTATTCCCGCTGATCTCAAGGATATTGTGAAGTCTGAGGACGTTGACTTCCTTGCACAGTCGGCTTATGACGATGCTTGCCGTCCCGGAAACCCGAGAGAAACTTCGGTCGAGGAAATCAAGGCACTCTATCTTTCTTTGCTTTAATGACTTTAAACCGCCCTATCGGCTTATTCAAACCGATAGGCGGTTTTTTCATGAAAGGACAAATGATGTTTTTCATGAAAGGACAAATGATATATTGCAATTTTCGGGACTTTATGCTATAATACACTTGTATATGTGTGTGTTGTGGTAAGAAGGTGTTTTTTTGGAAATTGTAATGATGAGTATTGTACTTTCGGATGAAACGGTTGCTTTGATGGCAGAAAAGAAAAAACGTCCGATTGACGCTTTGCTTCGCGAGATTCATTTGCTTTATCCGAAAGCTACGTGGTTTGAATATGCGGATGCGCGCGAGCTTACGGTTTATTATGCTCAATCTCTTGTGAATACCGAGGAGCTGTCGGAAGAGATTCTGTCGTTTTTATGGGAAAAGTACAATATTGCAAGAGTAGGGGTAACGCTTCAGGTAATGCCGATTGATTGCCAAAAGACTCCTCGGCAGTTTTTGGATATATTGGATATGCTTGAACAATCGGGGGAGTATACGCCGCCCAGAGAAGGTCCCATTCCCAAGAGAAGAAAGAAACGACGAAAGATGGAACTGGATGAAAAGATGGAGATTGCGCGCCAAACGGTGCAGAACCTTGTCGGTGCAGAGGAATTCAAGGCTCTTTGCGACGAGATTCTGACAGTTGCCTCAGAAATTGCCAAAAACAGAACGGCACAATGTTTACAACGGCGGGCGTACTTGTTTGCGATCAATGACGGTTGCGGATATACGACGGTACTGAACTGTATGCATACGCTTTTCCGGTCGCTTGATTTTATGAAAATGAGCAGTTATGGTGACGTTATTGAAATGAAGCTTCCGCGGACTACTTCCCGTACGCCTGATCCGTTTTCGTTGATATATCAAAAATATGACAAGGGCGATGCGCATTTTGTGCATATTTTGTCGATTGATATCAGCGAATGGATCAGCGCGGCTTCAAGTCACGAGTTTAAGGAGTTTTTACAGCACACGGCGAAAGCGGATGGCTATGTGATCGTTTTTCGCATTCCTTATGTGGATAAAGAGGTGCTTGCTTCTTTGTATGCGGTTCTGAATGACGTGATGTTTGTACGTTCAGTCAGTTTCCCGCCTTTTACAAAGAAGGAGCTTCGTCAGATTGCCGATAAAGCGCTTTCGGAGTTCGGTTTTTCGATGTCGAGAGCGGCTTGGGAGCTTTTTGATGAAAAGCTTTGTGAGGAAAAAAGTGACGGCAGATTTTACGGCGCGAATACCGTACATAAGGTGGTGCGCGAGCTGCTTTATAATAAACAGCTTTCCAATGCGCGCCGTGCTGATTCCTGTAAGGTGATTGGCAAGCAGGATATGAAGAATATTCTGACGAAGCCGACAACTGAAAAATCGGCAGAGGCGCTTCTCGACGGTCTTGTTGGCGCATCACATATTAAGAAGCGCATCGATGAGATTGTTTCTCAGATCGTAACAGCGCGTAAGCAGTCGTTGAAATCACCGTGTATTCATATGCGTTTTATCGGTAATCCCGGTACGGGCAAAACGACGGTGGCGCGAATCATCGGCAAGCTTTTAAAAGAAAAGGGTGTTTTACAGATTGGTAGCTTTTATGAGTTCTCGGGAAGGGATCTCGTAGGAAGGTATATCGGTGAAACTGCGCCGCGTACAGCCGGAATTTGTCGTGATGCATATGGCTCGGTGCTTTTTATTGATGAGGCGTATTCTCTTTATCGCGGTCCTGATGATCCGCGCGATTTTGGACGCGAGGCACTTGACACGTTGGTGGCAGAGATGGAAAATCACCGCTCGGATTTCTTGGTCATTATGGCAGGGTATACCGATGATATGGCAACGATGATGAAAGGCAATGCCGGTCTTGCCAGCCGAATACCGTATACGGTGGAATTTCCGAATTTCACGCGCGAGGAGCTGTATTTGATTTTTGAGTCGATGGCGAGACGCGACTTTACTTGTGATGAAGAACTTCTTTGCGTAGCAAGGGAGTATTTTGAAACGCTTCCTGAAGCTATGATCATGGCAAAAGAATTTGCTAACGGACGGTTTGTACGAAATCTTTACGAGCGGGTTTGGGCAAAGGCCGCCTTGCGCTGTCAGATGGAGGGTAACGCCGCCGTTGTTCTGACCCGAGTGGATTTCGAGCTTTCGACACAAGACGGTGAATTTAACGTGATGAATCAGAAAAAGAAACGACCGATCGGTTTTATGCCGTAAGGATAAGGAGGAGCTGTTATGGGACAGGATAGTTTACACCAAACCGAGATGGCGTTTGATGCGCTTTGCGCAGCTTTAGACGAGCGCCATTGGTATTATGAAAAGGACAAAGATAATTTCAGATTAAACGTTAAGGCGAACGGTCAGGACCTTTTTATGGAGCTTGATATTTGTTGCGATAGGGATAAACGGATCGTGACAATGATCTCGCATCTGCCGTTTACCGTACCCGAGGAACGCCGCGTGGAAATGGCGCAGGCAATCAGTTATGTGAATGCGTTTCTTGGGGAGGGCTCTTTTGACTATCACTATAAAAAAGGGTTGCTTTTTTATCGGATGGCATCAAGCTATCGGGGCAGTGTGCTTTCCAAATTGGCGTTTGACCGTATGATCATGATGTCGTTTTTGACAGTGGATCAATATAACGATAAGCTTCTTCTGTATTCGCTTGGCAGTATTTCGCTGAGTGAATTTGTCAAGAAGATCGGGACGTAAGGAGGTTTTTTTATGAATGAAGCTTTGCAGGCGGCTTCCAAAAAGGTATTTGATGGGATTTGCCGCGCAATGGAAGCATTGCGGTATTCTTACGATTCGGTGAGTGACAGACAGATTGATTTTACGGTTTCGGGCAAGGATATCCCGATGCGTTTTTCGATGGCTGTCAGCGAGGAAAGGCAGATTGTGGCGCTGTATTCGCCATTGCCTTTTTCGGTAGAGGCGGAAAAGGTGTCTGAGCTTGCCGTTGCGTTGTCGTCGGTTAACTACCGTCTTGCCGACGGTTCGTTTGATTACGATATTCCAAACGGTTCGGTTTTGTTTCGTATGACGGCTAACTATCTTGACAGCGAGATCGGTATTGAACTTCTCGATTATATGATCCGCTGTTCCGTTATGACGGTCGATCGTTATAACGACAAGCTGTTAATGCTGAGCCGCGGGTTGATTTCTCTTGATGAATTTCATCAGGAAATCGGTTTTCAGTAATATTACATAAAGAACGAAAGGAATTTACGGTATGGGATTGATTAAAGCTTTAGCCGGGGCTACGGGTGGCGTTCTTGGCGATCAGTGGAAGGAATATATATATTGTGAGTCGATGAGTAGAGATGTGCTTGTGACGAAGGGAAAGAAACGCACCTCTCGTCGCTCCTCAAACAGAAAAGGGGAAGACAATATTATTACCAACGGTTCGGTTATTGCTGTTAATGAAGGGCAGTGTATGATCATCGTGGATCAAGGCAAGGTTGCTGAGGTTTGCGCCGAGCCCGGTGAATATGTTTACGATTCTTCTACTGAACCGAGCGTTTTTTACGGAGGATTCGGTAAGGGTATTCTTGATTCTTTTAAAACTATCGGTAAGCGTTTTACCTTTGGCGGTGACACAGGTAAGGATCAAAGAGTGTATTTTCTGAATACGAAAGAGATTGCGGGTAATAAATACGGAACGGCAAGTCCTATTCCGTTTCGTGTGGTCGATACCAATATCGGTCTTGATATGGATATTGAAATTCGTTGTCACGGTGAGTATTCTTATGTAATTTCTGATCCGATCTTGTTTTATACGAACGTTTGTGCAAACGTGCAGGGGGATTTTTTGCGTTATACCCTTGACTCGCAGTTAAAGAGCGAGCTGATGACGGCGCTTCAGCCTGCTTTTGCGAAAATCTCGGCAATGGGTATCCGTTACAGTGCCTTGCCCGGTCATACAATGGAGCTTGCTGACGCACTTAACGAGGTACTGTCGAAAAAGTGGAGTGAACTTCGTGGCATTCGTGTATATTCTTTTGGTGTTAATTCGGTAACGGCGCCAGAGGCGGATGAGAAGATGATTAAGGAGCTTCAGCGCAACGCAGTGTATCGCGATCCCAGAATGGCGGGCGCAACGCTCGTCGGTGCGCAGGCACAGGCGATGCAGGATGCTGCTAAAAATACCGGTACGGGCGCGATGATGGGTTTTGCGGCGATGAATATGGTGTCGGGCACAGGCGGTGCTGCGGCGCAGAATTTCTATCAGATGAATACGGCAGCTCCCGCCGCGCAGGCACCTTCCGCAGATGAGTGGACCTGTGCATGCGGCACGGTATGCAAGGGTAAATTCTGTCATAGCTGCGGTGCGAAAAAACCTGAGGCGGCGGCAAGCTGGATTTGTATATGCGGTAATAAGAATTACGGTAAATTCTGTCAGAATTGCGGTGCGAAAAAGCCCGATGATGCAAAGATTGGTTGGACTTGCGCTTGCGGTGCGGTCAATACCGGTAAATTTTGTGCCCAATGCGGCGCAAAAAAGCCTGAGTGTGCGCTGATTTACCGTTGTGACAAGTGCGGTTGGGAGCCGGCAGACCCTACGAAGCCTCCGAAATTCTGTCCCGAATGTGGAGATCTGTTTGATACAAACGATCTGGTTTGACATCGGGGGTAGGGAATGAAGACAGATTTCAATTCTCGGGAAAATGAAGGTTTCGAAGAGACTTCGATTGCTTTAACGCTCGATAAAACCGATAAAAAGTGTCCTGCCTGTGATGCAACCATGGTTTTTGATCCAAAGACGAACTGTCTTTACTGCCCTTACTGTGAAACCACGGTTTCCATTGAGGACGAAAGTGTGGCCGATCTTTGCGAGGAGCTTTCTTTTGACGAGGCGCTCGTACGCGGCAGCTGTGACTGGGGCGTTGCCAAAAAGGTTGTTATTTGTAAGAACTGCGCTGCTGAAACCCTTTATGATGCCTTGGAAACAGCGGGTGTTTGTCAGTATTGCGGCTCTAATCAGATCATGGAGGCGGCTGATGACAATACGCTTGCGCCGGGCGGTATTTGCCCTTTTTCAGTAGATTCAAAGCGTGCCGAGGATAATTTCCGACTGTGGATCAAGCGCCGTTTATTTTGTCCGTCGCGTATAAAAAAGGATGCGGGGCGTGTTATCCTGAACGGTATTTATTTGCCGTATTGGACATTTGATGCAATGACCGAGTCGCGTTACTCGGCGCGTTACGGTATCGTTCATACGAGAACAGTGGGGAGCGGTAAAAACCGCCGTACCGAAACCTACGTCAGATGGTATCATACGAACGGTCATTATTCGGAGTTTTTTAATGATTTCCTGATCAAAGGTACAACACGGCATAATGCGGGACTTCTTTCAAAAATCGAGCCTTTCGATACCGAAAGCAGTATCGTATATAAGCCGGAATATCTTTCCGGTTTTGCGGCAGAGCGGTATTCGGTGGGACTTGAAGATGCGTGGGCGGGAGCTCGCTCGGGAATTTCGACGATGCTTCAAAGTTCAATTTCGTCCGAGATAAGACGTCGACATCGCGCCGACCGTGTTGCCGACCTGACGGTGCATACACGATATCGGGATATTTCGTATAAATATCTGATGCTTCCTGTGTGGATGTCGCATTTTACGTATCGTAATAAAGCGTATTATTTTATGGTAAACGGACAGACGGGCAGAGTGGGCGGCAGAGCGCCGATCTCGCCTTGGCGGGTCTTTTTTGCGGTACTCCTGGGGCTTGGATTGACAGCATTGCTTGCGCTTTTGGTTCTTTTGACAGACGGAAATCCTTCTTTGTTCATTGGAATCGGTTGATATTGTTTTTTGAGAAAGGTTTGACAATTCCATATCAATATTGATAATTCATGTAACGAAAAGCTCCCTTGCTAAGCAAGGGAGCTTTTCGTTACATGATATTCTCGGAAATCTTTGTTATATAGTGGCAAGCGCGGTTGATATGCGGCTGTTACTGTCAGATAATTCGGTGTAATTATTCCGCATCTTCGATTTCAATTGAAAGATCGTCGTCATCAAGGAGGTCAGGGGGCGTTCCTTCTTCGTTTTCTACCTGACGGAAGCGGGAATTCAGACGTTCGTCATAGCGGAGGGTATCGTCTTCGTCTTCGTTTTTCAGAAAGATTGTTGTAAGAAGCTTGCTGTACTGTACGGCAATATATGCGATTCCGGCAAGAGATACGATCGTTCCTGTGGTGATCATCACGAGATTTTTTAATTTGTGAAGGTGTTTATCGTTCATAGCGGTATCCTTTCGTTATTTGAATCAGTCCTCGCGGTAATTTGAGGGGATGCGTTTGATTTTACGGGTTGAGGTTTTTTCAAATTCGTTTTTCTTGATAATGATCTTGCGGATGCACTTATAATGCGGAACGCGGCGGTTGACGTCGCGCACGATCTTACTGATAATATCAAGTACCTGTTGTTTGTATTCGTCACTGTCTTTTGGCGGGTGTTGTTTGCCCATTTCCAGCTCGATCTTTTCGTAATCGGGATAGATCGAGGCGGCAACCTGCGTTGTGCCGTCTTCTTCGTCATGGCCAAAGACGAGAGCTTCTTTGATCAAGGGACTTTTTTCAAGGTCGTATTCAAGTTCCTCGGGAAAGATTTTTTTGCCGCTTTGAATAACGATCATACTCTTGGTTCTGCCTGTGATTGAAAAGCTGCCGTTTTTATTCATGCGGGCAAGGTCACCTGTATAGAACCAGCCGTCTTTTAAGACTTTTGCAGTTTCGATGGGATTGTTGTAGTAGCCGAGCATTACGTTTTTTCCTTTGAGGATCAGCTCACCGACGCCTTCTTCGTTAACGTTGACGAGCATTGCCTGTACGCCTTCAATGGGATAACCGACGTCGTTTGGCGAGGTGTAAAAGTCGTTGTGAACGAGAGACACGGGGGAGGTTTCTGTAAGACCGTAGCCAATGAATACGCGAAGACCGAAAGCTTCGTAGGCACGGTAAATCTCGGGGGAAAGGGCGGCAGCACCGCAGAGAATGGCGCGCATCTTGCCGCCGAGCGCCTTGTTGACCGAAGTAAAGATGCCTTTTGATACGGAAGGCGCAAGCTTAAAGAGCGAGGAAATGGCTTTTTGCGTTGTGAAAACGGCATTACCTGCAAAAATTTTTGAATATTTTTTCTGAATGGCTTTCAGGAAAGATTCGAGAACGAGGGGGACAGCGATGAAGACAGTGGGCTGATAGGTGAGCATATCCTGCTGGAGATGGCGGATTGTTTCGATGAAAGCGATGCTCGCGCCCGAGTAGATGAAGACGAGAAATCCTGCCATGCACTGATATGTGTGGTGGAGGGGAAGAATAGAAAGTGTGCGGTCGTTTTCGTATACGCGGATGCGGAGCAGGGTGCTATGCACATCAAAGGCAATGTTTGTCTGACTGAGCATAACGCCTTTGGCGAGCCCCGTTGTGCCGGAAGTGTAGATGAGAACGCTCATCGCATCAGGATCAAAGGTGTAATCGCGGTAGGTAGTATCGCCGTTTTCAAGTAACTCACTGCCTTTCGCACAGTATTCACGGAATTGACTCATCGGCAGACGAAGCACCGAGGGGGCGATGCCGTTAAGTTTTTCGGTTACTTCTTCTGAATAGACGATGGCTGCAATGCCGGAATCGCTCGAGAGATATGTGATCTCGTCAGGTTTTAATTCCTTATCTAAGGGAACGATGATACCGACGCCGCAGGTGACTGCGAGATAGGTGATTGACCATTCGTACGAGTTCTGACCGATAACGGCGATTTTTTTTCCGGAAAGGCCGATGTCGTTCAGGTAGGTGGCAAGTGCAACGGTTTCGTTGTGTGTGCGTGCATAGGTGATTTCTTCAATTATATCATTGCTTTTTCTCAAAAAAGCAATATTGTCGGGATAGAGTTCGCACGCCGATTCAAAGATATCTCGGATCGAGTGAACGTCGCGGATCTCATAAACCTTATTACTTTTATATTTCATAATCCGTACCTTTCTTGGTGTGGTTGGGATAGTTTTCTTTATTATACAGGATTTTCCGGAAATTGTCAATAGATTTTAAGAAAAAAGTTGACGAGTCAACATCTCGATGGTTCGTTCAATAAAAAATGATAGTTTTTTGTACGGTCGGTATGTTACAGGATGTTTGACGTTTTCGATTATTGCCTCTATTATACTATTGCCACGGATTTGTTTTTTATGGCAATTAAGTTAAAATTGAAGGTTTTTTGAGGATATTCTACTAAATTGAAAAGGAGCTTCGCTGACGGAAAAGCTCCTTTTGGGTGTGAAGTTTTTGGTATCAGAGTCCGGGAATTAAAGCTTGTGCAAAGAAGAAGTAGACGAGCAGGGAAAGGGCATCGACGATGGTTGTGATAAAAGGGCTTGCCATAACGGCGGGGTCGAAGCCGACCTTTTTAGCGACGAGCGGAAGGATTGCGCCGATGAATTTAGCACAAAGCACTGTGACGGCGAGCGCGATACACACGACGGAGGTAATGAGAATGCCCTCGGCGGAGAGTGTCATCGGACTATTGGGCAGGAGCATAATATCAATCAAGACGATCTTGATAAAGCTTGCGACTGCGAGCGTGATGGCACAGAAGAAGCCGACACATGTTTCTTTCCAAATGACCCGGAACAGGTCCTTGAAACTGATCTCGTCGAGCGAGAGGGCGCGGATGACGGTAACGGATGCCTGAGAGCCTGAATTGCCTCCCGTACCCATCAGCATGGGAATAAAGGCGGTGAGCGCCATTGAGGCGGCGAGCGCATCTTCAAATGAGCTGATGATAAGGCTTGTAAAGGTGGAGGAAATCATCAGAAGCAGAAGCCACGGGATACGCGATTTCCAGATGGAAAAGACTGAGGTTTTAAGATAGGGCGTATCGGATGGTGTGATTGCCGCCATGATCTGAATATCTTCTTCGCTTTCTTCGGAGATGACTTCCATGGCATCATCGACGGTAACGATACCGACGAGGCGGTTTTCTGTATCCACGACGGGCAGGGCGAGAAATCCGTAGTCGACAAAGAGATTGGCAACCGATTCTTTGTCGTCTTGCGTAGAAACCGAGATGATATTGGTTTCCATAATGTCTTCCATTGTGGAATAGGAAGGGGCGAGCAGCATATCCTTGACGGTGACGACACCGAGCAGATGCTTGGCAGGTCCTGTGACGTAGCAGGTGTAGATCGTTTCCTTATCGATGCCGGTGCGTTTTATTGTGTCAAATGCTTCTTCGACCGTCATTGCGGGTTTTAGTTTGACGTATTCGAGCGTCATCATGCCACCTGCGGAATCGGATGAGTATTTGAGCAGATGATTGATCGCAGAGCGGGTTTCGGGAGTTGCGTTTGCTAAAATTCTTGTAACAAGACCTGCGGGTAATTCTTCGATCAAGTCTACGATATCGTCATAAAAAAGTTCGTCGGTGAGATAGCGAAGCTCGCTATCGTTAAAAGAGTGTATGAGAAGCTCCTGACTGTCGCTATCCATTTCGACGAAGGTTTCGGCGGCAACGTCCTTCGAAAGTATGCGGAATACGAGCAATACGGCTTCGGGTGATAGTTCAGATAAAAGTGCGGCAATATCAAATGGATTTTCTTCACTGAGCGCTGTGCGCAATATAGAATACTGTTTCGCTTCGATATGCATCATTACATTTTCCGGAGAAAGGATCATATCGTCACCTCCGATTTTTTAGAATGAAATTATTATAGCATACCCGGATTGAAAATGCAATATAAATTTAGATAAGAGGTAAAATTTTTTCTTTTTTATTCATAAAAAGAAAAAAATATATTGATTTATGCGTTAATATTTGTTAAAATACAATAGATACCAATTGATTTGGAGGTTGTTAAAATATGAAATATGCTATCGGTCTGGACGTTGGAATTGCATCGGTTGGATATTCGGTATTGGAGCTTGACGGAAATGATAATCCTTGTCGTATTATCAAGCTTGGTTCCCGTATTTTTGAAAAGGCAGAGTTGCCGAAAACGGGAGATCCACTTGCAGAAGAGCGCAGAGTTTTCCGTTGTGCCAGAAGAACGGTTCGCCGCAGAAGACACAGAAAAGAGCGTATTCGTAATTTGATTTGTTCTTCCGGGCTTTTAACTCAAGATGCGCTTGATACTTTATATGACGGAAAGGAACTTTCCGACGTGTACGGGCTTCGTGTGAAGGCGCTTGATGAGCGTCTGACAGATGAAGAATTTGCGCGTGTATTGATTCATTTAGCGCAAAGAAGAGGTTTTAAATCCAATCGTAAGGCAGAGGATAAAAAAGATACTGAAGGCTCGCAAATGTTGAGCGCGGTTGCCAAAAACCGTGAGCTTTGTGCCAAAAAAGGTTATCGCACGGTTGGCGAGATGTTTTATCATTTGGAGCAGAGGCGAAATCGGGCGGGGCAGTTTGACTGTACGGTCGACCGTGCTTCGATTGAAGATGAGGTGCATTTGATTTTCGGTAAGCAGCGGGAATACGGACATTTGTTTGCTACTGAAGAAAACGAGGCGTTATACTGTGAGATTTTATTAAGACAGCGTTCGTTTGCAGACGGACCCGCTTGCGGTCCGTACGCTGGCAATCAGGTAGACAGAATGCGCGGGAATTGTACCTTTGAAAAGGACGAGCCTCGCGCGGCGAAGGCGACGTATTCATTTCAGATTTTCAATTTGTGGCAGCATGTTAATCATATTCGTATTATCGAAAACGGGGACGTGCGTTCATTGGCGGATGAAGAGCGCCGTTTGATCGTTGATGAATGTCATAAAAAGAAAACGTTGAGTTATTTACAAATCAGAAAGCTTTTGCAGTTGAGCGACGATGCGCTTTTTAGAGGTATTACGTATGTGAAGGGTGAGGACGTTAAAAAGGCAGAGGACAAGTCAAAGCTTAACGATCTTGAATTTTATCACAAAGTGAAGGCTGCGCTTGGGGATGATCTATTTGTATTCGTTTCTCACGAGCAACTTGACGTGATCGGTATGGTGTTTTCGAAGAATTATTCGGATGAAGAAATTACCAAGCAGCTTCTTAAAGCGGATTTTTCGCAGGAAATTATCGATCGTGTGCTGACTCTCGATAATAAGGCGAAAAACGGACATTTATCCTTGAAGGCGCTTCGGAAAATTATTCCTCATCTTGAAAAAGGACTTACTTATGATAAGGCTTGCGAGGCGGCAGGGTATGCTTTTAAGGCGGAAAACACGGAAAAGTTTAAATACCTTCCCGGGCTTGATGCTACGAGTACAGCGATTACGAACCCTGTTGTTAAGCGTGCGGTGTCGCAGACGATCAAAGTCTTGAATGCGATTATTCGTTTTATGGGTGAGGAAAGTCCTGTATATCTGAATATCGAGCTTGCAAGGGAGCTTTCCAAGACCTTTGAGGAACGCAATAAGATTGAAAAATTGCAGAAGGAAAATGCGGCACAAAATGAGCGGATGATGGATGAACTTCGTGGGCTTGGTGTAAAACAGCCCACCGGATTTGATCTTGTTAAGTATAAGCTTTGGAATGAACAGGGTAAGGTTTGCGCGTATTCTTTGACAAATATATCCTTTGAGGAGCTTATGGATCACCGATTGGTTGAAGTTGATCATATCGTTCCGTATAGCCAATGTTTTGACGATAGAATGGTGAATAAGGTTTTGGTCAGAACGGCGGAAAATCGTAATAAGTCAAACCGTTTACCGCTTCAATATCTGACCGGTCAAAAGCGTGATGATTTCATAGTCTGGGTTAAAACAAGTCGGTTAAAAGCAAATAAAAAAGCTTTGCTTTTGAAGGAAAAGATTTCGAATGAGTCGGAATGGAAAGCGCGTAATTTACAAGATACACAGTATCTTTCACGGTTTTTGTATGGATATATTAACGACTATCTTGCATTTTCTCCGTTCAGCAGCGGTAAAAAGCGTCACGTATATGCCGTGAACGGTATGATTACTGCGGTTGTACGTGCAAGATGGGGTGTTCGTAAGGTGCGTGCTGACGGCGATTTGCATCATGCGCTTGATGCAACTGTTATTGGTTGTATTTCACAAGGTATGATTAACGAGATCAATCGTCATGCTCGGTATGAAGAAACGCAATATGCGGAGGAGTATCTTGTGGATGCGATTACGGGTGAGGTTATTGAGAAGTCGAATGACGTTATTGTTAAATTTCCAAGACCGTGGCCGTGGTTTCTTGATGAATTGACGATTCGTCTGTGTCAGGATGATGCGGCAGTACGTAAGCAGTTGAATGATAAGAATTTTCCGAATTATGCAGAGGTCGATTTAGAAAGTGTGACGGCGCCTTTTGTATCGCGTATGTGCCGTCATAAGATCAAGGGAGCTGCTAATAAGGCAACGGTTTACAGTGGAAAGCTCAAGGATGACGGATATCTTGTTTCCAAGGTTCCTTTGACGAAATTGAAGTGGAAAAGCGGACAGATCGAGGGATATTATAACGATTCCGATCCCGTATTGTATGCTATTCTTGCAGACCGCTTGATTGAGCATAACGGGGATGCGTCACAGGCTTTTGCAAAGCCTGTGTATAAGCCCTCTAAGAAAGGCGGCGAGGGTACGCTTGTGACCTCGGTCAAGATTCGAGAGCGTATTTCTTCGTTCGTTGACGTGCATGGGGGTACGGGTATTGCCGCGAATGGCGATATGATCCGTATTGACGTATTTTACGTTGAGGATGATGGTTATTATTTTGTGCCGATCTACGTTCATGATACGGTTAAGGCGGAATTGCCGAGTATGGCGCCGACAGCGGCTAAAGACAAGAATGATAAGAAAATCTGGAAACAAATGAGAGATTCTGATTTTCAATTTTCATTATATCCCAATGATCTTATAAAGGTGTATTTTAAAAAAGATTTTTCACTTTCACTTGATGGAAAGCTAGAAAAAGCAGGCAGTACGCTGCCTAAGACGAAGACATTAAGTGGGGGCGACGGTGTGTTCCTCTATAATAAGGGACTGGATATTTCGGTTGCCGTTCTCAGAGGAATAACGCACGACGGAACGTATACACATCGCACTATCGGTAAAACGACATTGAGAATTGAAAAATACGAGGTCGATGTGCTTGGTAACGTGCGATTGGTAGGAAAAGAGCGTAGACAGCCTTTTACGCAGAAGAGGTCGTAAAATGGGATATCGCAACATTGTGATTTCGTCTTCGGTTTCGATCACGGTAAAAAATGAGCAGTTGGTTATTTCCGGCGCTGCCGAGGGACGAGTACCGCTTGAGGATATTCGCACGGTGATTCTCGAAAGCCGTTCGTCGCAGATTTCCACCTATGCGCTATCAGCGTTTGCGATACACGGTATTTGTGTGTATATTTGTGACGATAAGCATTTGCCTTGTGCTTTGCTTCAACCGATTGGACAACATTCCCGACAGAGAAAGCAGTTACTGTTGCAGTTATCGCCGTCTCAGCCACAGCTCAAACAGATGTGGAAGAGTATTGTTGTTGCTAAAATTCAAAATCAGGCGGCGTGTCTTTCGGTGTGCGGTGTAGATGAATCGTTTATACAAAGGCTTTCGGGGCTTGTTTCATCGGTACAGTCTGGAGATAAGACAAACGTGGAAGCCAAAGCGGCGGCGCTTTATTTCCGGCTTTTGTTTGGCGCGGATTTCACGCGATCTGATGAGTCTGCCATTAACGCGGCGTTGAATTACGGTTATGCGATCGTGCGCGGTTATTTGGCTCGGTTGATCGCTTCGCGGGGCTTTGAGCCGTGTTTGGGCATTCATCACCGTAGTGAGTTAAATCCTTTTAATCTTGCCGATGATCTGATTGAGCCGTTTCGTTCGTTGGTGGATGCTTTTGTTTTTCAAAATTGTAATTTTGATGAATTTGATATTTCGACCAAGAGGGAATTGCAAAATATTTTGAATTATGAGATGCTGTCGGGCGGGGAGCATCATACGATGGCCTATGCGGCAGAACGGCTTGTAAATAGTTTGCTTTCGGCTTATGATGATCCTGAAAAGAAGCTTTTGTTACCTACTTTTGCTGAATTAAAACGACATGAATACGAGTAAGTTTATGAGAGTGTTGGTGTTTTTTGATCTTCCCGTTAAAACTAAAGCGGAGCGGCACGCTGCTACGAAATTCCGTAATTTTTTGCTGAAAGACGGATATTATATGGTGCAGTTTTCCGTTTACGCGCGTTTGTGTAACGGTATGGATGCCGTTGCTAAGCATGAGGCTCGTTTGAAAGGAAATTTGCCGCCAAACGGATCGGTGCGTCTTTTGGTGATTACGGAAAAGCAATATGATGCGATTCGCTTATTGGTCGGGCAGTATCAAAAAGATGAATTGATAAAGCCGCAGGATCTTCAGCTTACGCTTTTTTGAAAAACAACTTTTTTATACTTGTTTTTACAGAAATTTCAGTTTTTTTAAAACGAAAAATCCCCGAAATCACATGGATTTCGGGGATTTTTGCCCTGTCAGTTAAATCATACCAAAAACTAATAGGGAGCTACGACCGCAGGCGCTCATACAGCTCTGCTACTGTGTTAAATCATACCAAAAACTAATAGGGAGCTACGACGAGACGTATTCGCTATCAGAGTGTGCGGAGGTTAAATCATACCAAAAACTAATAGGGAGCTACGACTTTAGGCGTGGAAAAGGAAGTCGCTGAAAAGTTAAATCATACCAAAAACTAATAGGGAGCTACGACGGCAACAAAGACCAATGCAGAGGCTGTGGCGTTAAATCATACCAAAAACTAATAGGGAGCTACGACTACGCTTTAAGGCGGTTGACATACCATCATGTTAAATCATACCAAAAACTAATAGGGAGCTACGACAAGATTGTTTCTCTTGAATGCGAGCCGTTTGTTAAATCATACCAAAAACTAATAGGGAGCTACGACGCCACCTCCACAGGGGTTTATCACCTTTATGTTAAATCATACCAAAAACTAATAGGGAGCTACGACCACGCGAAGAAATTTATAGGCAAGTCAGATGTTAAATCATACCAAAAACTAATAGGGAGCTACGACTCGGACACCCGACAACAAAAAGAACGGGATGTTAAATCATACCAAAAACTAATAGGGAGCTACGACTTTGTTATTAGTCGTTTCTTTCGTAGTTGTGTTAAATCATACCAAAAACTAATAGGGAGCTACGACCTTTCATGATATGTCCATTAAACTTTTCTTGTTAAATCATACCAAAAACTAATAGGGAGCTACGACTGTGCCGCGCTTGCATTGTCTGCTTGTACTGTTAAATCATACCAAAAACTAATAGGGAGCTACGACAGAATCGCGTGCATACCGTTCGGGCTATCTGTTAAATCATACCAAAAACTAATAGGGAGCTACGACTACGAACAGAGCCATAAAGCAGATTGATGCGTTAAATCATACCAAAAACTAATAGGGAGCTACGACTATCCATTTATCAATACCGCCTTTTCGCCTGGTTAAATCATACCAAAAACTAATAGGGAGCTACGACCCGCATGGATGACGGGACGGTGAGAAAGCTGTTAAATCATACCAAAAACTAATAGGGAGCTACGACATAGAGTGACAACATAATATCCCGAAGTTAGTTAAATCATACCAAAAACTAATAGGGAGCTACGACATCGTGATACGTTTCGGTTCAAGCGTGCTTGTTAAATCATACCAAAAACTAATAGGGAGCTACGACATCGTGATACGTTTCGGTTCAAGCGTGCTTGTTAAATCATACCAAAAACTAATAGGGAGCTACGACATCATAAACGCGTTTGCGGGAACGACGACGGTTAAATCATACCAAAAACTAATAGGGAGCTACGACTTGGGAATTCGACATCTACGAAAAAATATGGTTAAATCATACCAAAAACTAATAGGGAGCTACGACTGGTTTCGGCAAATGCTCGTAAAAAACACCGTTAAATCATACCAAAAACTAATAGGGAGCTACGACATGCAAAGAGAGCACGATACGCGCCGAAAAGTTAAATCATACCAAAAACTAATAGGGAGCTACGACGTTTGCACGCACCTCATTAAGGGGCAAGCGGTTAAATCATACCAAAAACTAATAGTGGTATAAAAAGATAACGACCGCGAGGGTCGTCAGAGCTTTTTCGGTTTACTACCTTATCATAGCAACCTATTAGTCTTTGGTATGATTTAAGACTGTGATTATTATAGCAAATTTAAGATACGTTGTCAAGTAATTTGGAAAAATAAAATAATAATTTGAGAGATTTAATGGAAATAAGGGCGTGGTTTGGCGAATTCTCAAAAAAGTCGAAGCGGCGACTTGACAAATGGAAAAATATTTCATATAATATATTGTTGTGGCGAAAATTGCCGAAGATATGAATGACACAGAGTAGAGGTATAGATTTGTGAAGACCGAATACGTAAAGGTAGTGAAATTTGGTGGCAGTTCTCTTGCGGATGCTGCACAGTTCCAAAAAGTAATTGATATTATCCGTGCGGACGAAACGCGCCGTTACGTCGTCCCTTCGGCACCGGGCAAGCGTTTTGACGGTGATTTTAAGATAACCGATAAGCTGTACGAATGTTATAATGTAGCGAAGGTGAAGGGTGATTTCCGCACAGTTCTTACCGTTATTCAAAAGCGCTATCAGGACATTATTGACGGACTTTCGCTTTCTCTTGATTTGTCGGATGAATTTCGTGTGATTGAGGAAACGATTGCATCGGGGTGTGATAGTGATTACGTGGCGAGCCGCGGCGAGTATCTGAACGGTATCGTTCTGGCAAAGGCGCTTGGCTACGATTTTATTGATGCCAAGGACGTTCTTTTCTTTGATGAGGATGGATTTCTTGATGTTTATAAGACACAGAAGGTGATGTCTACTGTATTGAAACTGCACACGCACGCAGTTATTCCCGGTTTTTACGGTGCGCGTCAGGATGGGACAGTACAGACTTTCTCGCGTGGCGGCAGTGACATCAGCGGTTCGGTGGTTGCGCGCGCGTGTGATGCTGATCTTTACGAAAACTGGACAGACGTATCCGGCTTTCTTGTTGCCGATCCTCGCATTGTAAAAAATCCTAAGACGATCGGAGTGATTACGTATCACGAGCTTCGCGAGCTTTCCTACCGCGGTGCGAACGTTTTGCATGAGGATGCAATTTTCCCTGTACGTATGGCGGGTATTCCGATCAATATCCGTAATACCAACCGTCCCGAAGATCCCGGCACGATGATTCTGGCGCACGCTGAAAAGGGAACGGAATGCGGTGAGATCACCGGTATTGCGGGTAAATGTGGATTTTCGGTGCTTACGATTGAAAAGGATATGATGAATGCGCAGGTGGGCTTTGGCCGCCGCGTGCTTCACGTTTTTGAAAATAACGGTATTTCATTTGAGCATTTGCCATCGGGTATCGACTCGGTGGGTGTTATTGCGGCAACCGAGGCGCTTTTGCCTAAGCGCGATCAGGTAATCAATCAGATCTGCCGCGTGGTAGAGCCTGACAGCATTCAGCTTGAAGAGGGACTTGCGCTTATCGCTGTCGTGGGACGAGGTATGGTGAACCGCGTAGGAACTGCTGCTCGCGTTTTTACTGCTGTTGCAAAGAGCGGTGTGAATATTCGCACCATCGACCAAGGCTCGAGTGAGTTCAGTATCATTCTCAGTGTCGCAGAGAAGGATATGACTGTCGTGATTCGTGCGATTTATGAAGAATTTTACGGAAAAGACGGAAAATAACTCCGTCTTTTTCAAGATGTTTTTGAAGAAAGGAAGTGCTGGCGATGGCTGAGAAGCTTTTTGATGCGCACGTTCATGTTTATCCTGATGCGATTGCTGATCGCGCGCGTGTTGCACTTGGGAAATTTTATAATTTTGACGTTCCCGGCGTGGGCACGTATGACGGATATCTTTCAGAGTGCCGTGAAAATGAAACAAGCGGATTTCTCGTTTTTTCAGTGGCAACGACGGCGCATCAGGTAAAAAGTATCAATGATTATATTGCTTCCCGCATGATTAACGCAAGGGAAGCAGGCTTTGAAACGGTTGGTTTTGCTTCGATGCATCAGGATTTTGATGAAGTGGAGGCGGAGCTTGATCGCGCGTTATCGCTTGGTCTTACCGGTATTAAAATTCATCCCGACATTCAGCGTTTTGATCTTCTGGACAAGCGTATGTACCGCATCTGTGAGGCGGCGGAGGGAAGAATGATTATTAATTTTCACATGGGTGACGATCGAGAGGAGTACCGTTATTCCGAGCCGAAAAAGCTTGCAAAGCTGCTTGGACGATTTCCAAAACTTACGGTAATCGCCTCCCATCTTGGCGGTTATCAGGCGTGGGATGAGGCGGCGGCGTTTTTATACGGTAATCCGCAGGTTTGGTATGATAATTCAAGTGCGCTCTGGGCAATGACACCTGAACGCGCGGTCGAGATTACGGCGGCGTGCGGCGTTGATCGCGTTATGTTTGGTACGGATTTTCCGGTTATGACTATTAGGCAGTACAAGGAACTTTTCGACATGCAAGGATGGGGTGACGTTGAGCGCGAGGCTATCCTGTATGGCAACGCGAAGAGGCTGTTTTCGTTATGATTGATCTTTGGACATATCTTCAAGGCGCGAATAAGCCGATCGTTATTTACGGTATGGGAAACGGTGCGGATAAAATTGCGGACGAGCTTGAACGCCGCGGACTTTCTGTATCGGCTTATTTTGCTTCGGATGATTTCGTGCGTGGGCAGAGCTTTCGCTCGCTTCGTGTGATGAAATTTGATGAGATCAAGGAGCGGTTTGAAGATTTTATTGTTTTGATCGCTTTTGCAAGTTCTTTACCTGACGTGATGGCGCGTATGTATGCATTGGATGCGGAATATGAGGTATATGCGCCTGACGTTCCCGTTGTTGGCGGCGCGGTATTTGATCTTGAATTTTATGAAACGCACCGTGCTGAATTTGATGCGGCGCGTGCTTTGCTGGCGGATGAGGAATCCTGCCGTATTTTTGATGCGGTGATCGCATATAAGTTGACGGGCAAGCTTTGCTATCTGAAGGAAGCTACATCCTCGTACGAGGAGGTTTTTGTTTCTTTACTTCCATCGGAGCGTTACGAAACCTGTGCCGATCTTGGCGCGTATAACGGGGACAGTGTGCGGGAATTTATGGTGCATTTTCCAAATCTTTCGCAGGTTGTGTCACTTGAGCCGGATTGCCGTAATTTCAAAAAGCTCACGGCATTTGTTGAGGCGAGCGGACTTGATTTTGTGGAATGTCACAACTGTGCCGCTTATTCTGTAAACGGTGAGATGTCGTTCAGTCAAAGCGGCAATCGAAATGCGCGCACAGGAGAAGGAAGGGGGAGTGTTGCCGTCCGAACACTCGATTTTATTCTTAATGGCAGGGCGGTAGATTATATTAAATATGATGTCGAAGGTAGCGAATATGAGGCACTTGTGGGTTCGCTTGAGACGATCAAACGGTACCGTCCCGATCTCCTTGTGTCAGTTTATCACCGTAATGAAGATCTTTTCCGATTGCCGCTTTTTCTTAGCAGTATTGTCCCGGATTACCGTTTTTATCTGAGGCGTTTTGCTTACGTGCCTGCGTGGGATCTGAATCTTTATGTTTTAGCTGAATGACATAAGGTAGCGGTCGATGTTTTGCTTATGGTTCGAAAATGACAAAAATGCTTTTTTTCGATAAAATTCGCAAAAGGTCTTGTTATTTTTTTCAATTTGTGCTATACTAATACATACAATAGAGCGTGTTGTTGATATCAATACGTTTTGGGTGTCTATCATTTTAATAAACGGAGTCTATTATGGCATTACACACCATATCGAATAATTGTCTTGTCGTTACGGTTTCTGACCTTGGTGCAGAATTGCAGAGCGTGAAAAGTTCTGACGGTAGAGAATATTTGTGGCAGGGAGATGCGGCGTTCTGGGGACGTCGTTCGCCTATTCTGTTTCCTTTCGTAGGGGCGGAAATCGGGGACACCTATCGTTTTGAAGGCAAGTCCTATCATATGCCGCAGCACGGTTTTGCGCGTGACTGTGAGTTTACATTTGTAGAAAAAGAGAGTACGCGGATTACCTTTGCTTTGGAATCAAATGAAGCTACCCGCGAGAATTTTCCGTTTGATTTCGTTCTGGCGGTTGAATACAGCCTTCAAAATAACACGCTGCTTGTCAAGTGGACGGTTGAAAATAAGAGTGAAGGTACGATGTATTATGCAATCGGCGCGCATCCCGCGTTTAATCTTCCCGAAGACGTTAAGCGTGAGGACTGTTACATTATGTTTGATAAAATGCCGCAGACGATTACGACGATTACCGACCGTTATGCCGACGTCGAAGTAAATGCGAAGGATGCGGTGCATATTATGCCGAATCGTATGATTCGTCTTGAAAAGGATCTTTTCAAGAATGATGCGTTAGTGTTTGAAAATTCGCAGGTACATGCGATTGCGCTTTGTGACGATACCTATGAGCCCTTTGTTGAGGTTGCGTTTGATGCTCCTGTCGTGGGTATTTGGTCGCCTTATAAGGAGGATTGTCCTTTTGTTTGCATTGAGCCATGGTATGGCAGATGTGACGGCGTAGGTTTTGAGGGCGAACTCCCTGAAAAGCCTTGGACGAATGCTCTTGAGGTTGGGGAATCAGCTTCGTATCAGTATTCGGTTACGATTGAATAATATAAAATCCTCGGAGTAATCCGAGGATTTTGATTTTATATGCAGGATTTTACGAAAAGATTGTTAGATGCGTGGGAGTTCAAATCTATTCAGTATCGGAAAATATTCATTTTTTATCTACGAAATCAAACATAATAATTTCGCCCTTAAAAAGCGAAAATCCCTTGATTTCTCAAGGGATTTCGGGGCTATATCTTTTTTGTCGCCCTTTGATGTGAAGGGCGGAGAAAAAAGATATTTTACGTTTTTGGGTATGGATTTGAACTCGTGTATAAAATAAATGCTTTTTGACCATCGGGAGAAAAGCTACATCTGCCCCTTTTCACTATTCACTTTTACCTGTTATCTATCGACAAGTTTCGTAAGTTAAGAGTGAAAAGTGAAGAGGTAATAGTGAAAAAGTAAAAATCGACAAGCTTCTGTCGAAACTTGTCGATTTTTGGCGGAGATGGAGAGATTTGAACTCTCGCGCCGGTATTACCGACCTACACCCTTAGCAGGGGCGCCTCTTCGGCCTCTTGAGTACATCTCCGTATTCATTCAGTCGCATAGGGCATTATAGCACATCTTTCGCTATATTGCAAGGGGGTAAATTATAAACTTTTTATGAACAAGCCCGCGGTTTTCAACCGCTCACCGTCTGGCAAGCGCGCGATTTTTATAGAAGGGATCATCGGTCACCTCGCGGATGAGATGAAAGGCATCGGGAAGCCTTACCGCCATATCCTCACGGCAAAGCTCAATCTCGACGATCGCACGGTCGGTCATAAAGGGATAAACATCGATCTCAAAATACTGTCCGTCATAAACGTACAGATAGCGCGTTTTACGGATCGGGCGATAATCGGGATCAGCATTTTTCAAAAGTGCAAAATACATTTCCTCACAGATACGTTCTTCATCCTCGGTGCGTTTGACACCGACACCGCGTTTGACCGTCTTAAAATAGGTATAGCTTCCATACTCACCGCGCTGACGGACACGTACCTCCTCGCCCTCCTCGCCCTTCAGGTATGTCTGCACGATATCAACACGGCGACAGCAAGGCTCCTTTTCAAGAAAAGCAAGATCGGGGCGCTCGATCAGAAACTTACGTTCAATCTCGTAATGCTCACCCTCACCGAGAAAGCTTGAAATTTCTTCCAGAAGGCGCAACATTTTGCCCTTAAAATCACTGCTGTTATCAATAATGCGAAGATGAGGATGCCCTGTCCAAGCGGCAATCAGACGGCGGTCAAGCGCGATCGCCTCCGCAATGGTTTCGGTGCGCGCGGCATTGTTCTCGGTCGTATAAAAACGTTCCGCGCCGTCGGCAGCAGTTACGAGGTGAAATACCGCATCATAACCGTCACGCAGCTCTACGGCAGTCTTACCGACATAGGCAAGCGTTTCTTTAAATTCCGCCTCATTCATATACGCGCAATTATCAATCACGCCGCGGTCACAGACAATCAGCATCTTGTCTGCTTTCATCGTCGAGGCGGCATATTCAAACACCTCCTCCTTACAAAGCTGAAGACGCATCTGACATTTCTGATGATCAACGTTCTTTCCGCAAGTCCAAGGAGCAACGCCCCCCGTAATCAGTTCAGTCGCCGTTTCGGGAACAAACAGAACGGTATACCCTCTCGCCTCAAAATAGTCTTTCACGTAACCCTTCGCGGTACTTTTACCGCCGCAAGGACCGCCTGTAATTACGATTTTATGAAGCTGCATCGCCCGATACCTCCATGACTTCTATAATCGTAATTATTATAACACCACTTCATTTCTTTTGCAAGATATTTTACAAAAAGAACACAAAAAAGCCACAGAAATCTATTGAACTGTATCAAATTCTATGCTATACTATAACGGTTTTAAATGACGATATCACGAAACGAGGCTATTATGGATTACAAGCAAAATCTTTTATTTTTCGATCACAAGCGCACAAAACGCTGGACGTTCATATCTTATTTTTCATATCCCTTCTTTGCTATTGCCGCTATCGTTTTAATAATGACAAACGGCTTCGTACCTATGGCGCTTCCCTTTGCCCTTCCCGGTGTCATTATTCTCGTCCTTGCCGTCAACATGTTCACCTCGGAAAAGCACTTGAAGGGACAGATCGACGTCATTCGCAAAAAAGCCCGGGAAGAAGCGCTTGCTTTCTTTAACCACCCCGAACAGAATCCCGATCTTTTCTTCGTTTTTGAAGGCTATGACCGTATGGACGAAAGCCTCACTTTGCGCAAAAACCGCAACGGACGTGTTTTCTCAACGGTATACGTCGTCACCTATATACTCATCGAAGGCGTAAATCTGCGCGTATGGCGGGGCAAATACTCGCTCATCGAAGATAAAATTGAGATTTTCGCCAAGGTTATTCCTATGGTAACCCTTAAAGATGCCACCATTCTCAACGAAACGCGCAAACAAACCTGCATCGACGGCATTGAGCATACCATTCCCACCGTTGCCGTTATCATACGCAACCGGGACGAATCGCCCGCTCTCGTTGCCGACTGCATGGTCGCAAGCTACGATATGGAACGCTTTGTTCACAACCTTACCCGCGGCATCGAACGCGCGAAAACAGGAAAATAAATTTAAAACGCCTTCCGACACAATGGTCAGAAGGCGTTTTAATAATCTGATCCCGTTTATACAAGAGAAAATCTGGCAAAGGTCACGTAGCCAAGCCGCTCGTACCAAAAATCAAGATGGGTATACGAAACGTACGCTTTATCACAGCGCTCATCCTTCAGCCAAAGCGTCGCAAGATCGACCATACGAAGTCCGATCCCTCTGCCCCTATACTCGGGCAACGTCCCCACACAGCCAATACTGCCCACCCTGACGGCGGGATTTGAAAGAATACAGTCCGCATCGCTCTCAACAATGCAAAAGGACACGATATCCCCTTTGGCATATCCGCAAAACACACGAGTGCCTTCCCGAAAATAACGGCACCACTTTTCGTTTACAAGAGCCACCCGATCTCTCAGCTTTTCAGCGTTGCCGACGTACAGTCCGTAAACAATCCCGTCAATCGGCGCCGTCCTCGTCGTATAATCCTTCAGATCAAGACTCATTTCAGCAAATACGCCGTCGTCACAAAACACACATCCGATCCTTTTTTCCATCTCGTGCAACCGCACAAGATCAACCTTTTCCTTTTTCAAAGCTTTCTACCGTCCTTACTCCGTATATCCGATCCGGTCATAGCACACTCACCTGCATGCCGATCGCCATACCGTCTTATTCTTTTCCACGCCGCCTCTCAGCGCGGCGTTTGCCCTCGTCGAGCATTCCCCGTTCCGAGTCAGTTTCCGGAAGAATCGGCGGCACGGGCGTCGGTCTCTCATCCTCGTCGAGAGCTACCATAATAACGTACGCCTGATTGATCAGCTCTCTTGTACCGCATAACGCCTCAACGTAGGTTTTAACCGTCACTTCCATCGACGTTTTGCCGACGTAGCTGATCTCCCCTGTCAGAACAAGGGTATCGTTGGCATACGCAGCCCTCCTGAATTCCAGCGAGTCGATCGCCGCCGTCGTAACGTTTTTCCCCGAATGCCGTCTTGCCGTCACAGCGGCAACGACGTCGATCCACTCCATCAGTCTGCCGCCAAACAACCGTCTGTAGCCGTTAAGCGTATTCTGCGACAAAATCTGCACCTGCTCGGTACGCGACTGTCTAACCGTTTTTGCCTGCATAAAGCTCCTTTACTTGCCAAGCATACCCCGATCTGCCATCATCAGAAGGACCGCCTCAATCGCTCGGGCTACCGCCTTACTGTCAATCACACTTTCAGGCGGAACGTGTAAAAATCCGCCGTAAACGCTTCGATCTGTATGGTATATATGGTACAACACACGATAAAAGAGATCGTTACAAACAAAAGTACCCGCATCAAAGGATGCCTCGGCAGGTACGCCTGCCGACAAAATTGCAGTCACCGTTTCCGCATAAGGCATATTGGTATAGAGAACACTCTCGCCTTCATCAATAATACTCTCGTTAACCATCATCTTACCCGCATTATCAGGCATGGACGAATCCCTGACGTTGATGGCAAGATATTCGGGTGTCAGCACACGCCTTCTTGCCGCCACGCCCACCGAAAACACAAAGTCGGGGGAAAACCTATCGACCGCGTCAATACAGACGTCGGCGGCTCTGCCGTATTCCACCGGCAAAAGCAGCTTATCGACCGAAATATTCTCGCCAAAACGTTCCGCCACCAACTTCACCGCCTCCCACGAGGCATTGGTTGCCATTTTACCGAAAGGCTCAAAGCCTGTCAGAAGTATTTTCATAACTTTTTCGTTTTTAACCTTTAGAGAACCCGTTTGCCACCATATGCGCAACCGCTGTCCCTAACTCGTCGGTGATCATAATCTCGGCATTCACCACCGAACGCCCCTCCTTGATCGGCGTAACCGTCGCAATGAGCGTTTTACCCTTTGCCACACCGAGATAGTGAATGGATGCCGACAGCGTGACCGTGGCAATTTTATGGCGGTTCGCAAAAAGCGCGAAAGCGAAATCTCCCAACGTGAAGATCGCGCCGCCCATCACCGCGCCGTCAGCATTTCTGTGACGGTCTTCAATGGCAAGCGAGCATACCACACGCTCTTTTCCGATTTCATCGGCTACGATACCCACGTCCATTGCGAACGTATCTTTTTGAAAATACGACCAGATCTCTTCATACGTCATTGTGTTCTACCTTCTTTATCCTATACTATGCTCCGAAAGCCAGGCTTCTATGTCAGAAAGCGCAACTTCTTTTATACTATCGTGTAAAAACTCGTGCCGTACACCGGGATAAAGGATCATCGAAAGATCGTCAAATCCCGCCTTGGCATAGGCGCGAAACGCCTTTTTCACACCCTTACCCATATCACCGACAGGGTCATCCTCGCCCGATACGAGAAAGATCGGGATCGTCTCAGACTGATTGACTGCCTTCCGGTCAATCACGAAGGCGATACCCTCAAGCATATCGCAATAAAGACCGAGCTTTACGGGATAGCCGCAAAGAGGATCGGCGCTGTACGCTTCTACTTCATCGGGCAGCGAGGATATCCATGCGTTCTTATCCTCGCCCTTGAATTTTTTACCGTAGCCGCCAACCGTCAACGCGGTCATCAGCTTACTTTCCACACGTTTCGTCTTGTGACGGCGAACAAGCATCTTGCCGACCAACCTGCCGCAAGCAACAAGCAATGGCGGCAATTGTCCGGTACCGCTTAAAATCATACCGTCGGGACAAAAAAGCCCCGAAAGATGAATACTTCTTGCCAAAAACGAACCCATCGAATGACCAAAATACATAATCGGCAGATAGGAATACCGTTCAAGCATATACTCGGAAAGCGTGACGGCATCCTGCATCAGAGCTTCCCAACCGCGTTCCTCGCCAAAATAACCGCGATCCTCGCCACTGTACCCCTCTCCGTGACCGAGATGATTGTTGCCGCAGACGATATAACCGCGCGCGGTAAAATAAGCGATAAACTCGCGGTATCTTCCGATATGCTCGGCAAGACCGTGTAAGATCTGAATGATACCTCGCGGCTCGCCCTCCCCCTCGTAAATAAAAGCGCGTACCGTTTTACCCTCCCGGAAGGATTCGTAGCTGATTACCGTTTCGTTCATACCGCCATCCTCGCTTTTTGACATATTCTTTCTTACATTATACCAAAATATTTCAAAAAAGCAACCGATTTTTGCAAAAACCGCACCGCCTCGGTTGACAAAATCACCGCCTTCTGCCATAATATAATCAAGAACGACCGAAGGGGACAGTTTATGAGCATTCTCGTTTTTGACCAAGGCACGACCTCCTCCCGTGCCATTTTATTTGACGACGGTTTTCAAACCGTCTCACAGGCATCCTATCCCATCACGCAGATCTATCCCGAAGCAGGCTACGTCGAGCATTCCCCAGACGAGCTTTACGTCAGCATTCTGCGCTCTGCCGCCGAATGTATGTATAAAACAGGGATCGTCCCCGACGGTATCGGCATTACCAATCAACGCGAAACGGTGATCGTTTGGGACAAAACAAGCGGCGAGCCAATCTATAACGCTATTGTCTGGCAGTGCCGGCGCACAGCGCCTTTATGCGAAAAACTGAAAAAAGAGGGCTGCGCCGACATCATCAAAGCAAAAACAGGACTGCCGATCGACGCCTATTTTTCCGCCACCAAGCTCGCTTGGATTCTCGACAACGTCGAGGGCGCGCGTGACCGCGCCAAACACGGCGAGCTGCTTTGCGGTACCGTAGACGCTTTTCTGATCTGGCGGCTGACCGGCAATCACGTCACCGACGTCACCAACGCCTCGCGCACAATGCTCTACAATATCGTTGAAAATCGCTGGGACAACGAGCTTTGCGCGCTGTTTGATATTCCAATGGCAATGCTGCCGAAGGTCGTCGAGTCTTCTTACAACTTCGGAACGATCATCCCCCATAACGACGTACCCGCCTGCCTCTGGAATTTACCCATTCTCTCGGCAATCGGCGACCAGCACGCCGCATTATTCGGTCAACGCTGTCTTACGAAGGGCGCCGTCAAAAACACCTACGGCACGGGCTGTTTTACCCTGATGAATATCGGGGACACGCCCACCTTTGATAAAAACCTCATCACCACGCCCGCATGGCGACTCAGCGGCAAAACGACCTACGCCCTCGAAGGCAGTGTCTTTAATGCAGGAAGCTCAGTACAGTGGCTACGCGACTCGCTCGGCATCATCTCCTCTGCTGCCGAATGCTCCGAACTCGCCCTGAAAACGCCCTCCACGCAAGGCGTCGTCTTCGTTTCGGCGTTTACGGGACTCGGCGCTCCCCATTGGGATATGTACGCACGCGGCGGATTTCTCGGCTTAACGCGCGGAGTCGGCAAAGGCGAGCTATGCCGCGCCGTACTTGAAGGCATCGCCTTTCAGGTATACGACCTTGTTAAAACAATGGAACAAGCATCAGGCTGTCCAATCAGCATATTGCGGGTAGACGGGGGCGCTTCGGCAAGCGAATTTATGATGCAGTTTGAATCCGATCTGCTCGGCATCACCGTCACACGCCCTACGAACATCGAAACAACGGCGCTCGGCGCTTCATATATGGCGGCATTCACACTCGGCAAGCTTGATTTTGACAGCTTATCCTTGCTTTCCGAAGCGCATACCGATTTTAGTCCCTCTATGCCGGACGATCAACGCGCAAAAGAAGTCGCGCGGTGGAATCTCGCCGTTCAAACCGTCCGTACCTTTGAATAACCGTTTTTTACCAACAATCCCTGCCTCAGTTTTGCTGTGAATTCCCTTGACAATACGTGCGAACTACTGTATAATATACAATACAGGCAGTATAACATAAGGACAATTTACGAAAACGATCTTTTGCAAAAGGAAGTTTATATTCTATGAAACGATTACTTATCGCCGCCACCACGCTTGCGGTTTTTATAATTGTCTTGACAGTGGCGTGTACGGGCTGTGCCGCAAACAATAACGGTGAAGGTGCTGCGCTCTCGGTCGGCACTCTCCCCGAGATCACAACCGAAGCCATACAGCAAGGCACGCTTTTCCTGCGATGCTCCAACCCCGAGGATAACCGCTTTTCCATACAGTTTGTCGGCGCAGTTCCCACTAACCACGTTGACTACGTAGGTTTTGAAGCCTGCATCATTTATGCAGACGGCACACGCAGCTCGCGCTCCACGGTCAAACTCTATACCCTTTACCGCACCATCGAAAACGAAGAGGGCAGCACCGTTATCACCTCCGAAGATTTCGGCATCGAAGACGGATATCTCTTTGTCAGATCGCTCGACCGCATTCCGACGGACGAGGAGGGACTCACCTACGAAATCGCCGCGTACTACGTTATCGGCAATGAAAAATATTACACCGCCAAGCAGACCTTTGTCATCAGAGATCTGCTGGAAGAACACATTTTATCCAATCCCCTGCCCTTCGCCCACCAGGAAACAAGCGAGGTGATCGAAGTGCAAAAATGGATTAAATTCCAAACCTCAAATCATACGAACGATGCCGACATCAGCTCCATCTACTATCTCGGTGCTTCTTTACCCGATGCCAACGGCAATCTGAACATGTTTGTCTGCTTTGCCATACCCACCCTCAACATCAATACGGTTGGCATTCGTTATAATTTTACGCAAAAAAACGGCGAATACGAAGGTGTCAGCACCTCGCTCTGCCGCGTCAGAACACAAACGCTCTACGATACCGTTATCACGGAAACCGAAACGCTGACCATCAAGGATTTCGGAGTGGAAGAAGGCTATCTTGCCGTCATTCCCTTCTCGGACACCGTTAATTTCCTGACACGTCAGGGATTTTCCTTCAACCTTGAGCTTCATTTTTCACGCAATGCCATTGAAACTTCGGTTGCCCAAGAGACACTTGATTTCACGGAATTGCTCGACTCTTGCGTGCTGACACGCGAAGGCGTTTCGGTATCACCCTACACCTACATTCCCACCAAATATCACGAATGGAACGATTTCAGTGAGGAAGCAGGCAACGCCACCGGAACAGGCAAACTCCGTATCCGTCTGACCGATGCGACGAACGTGCTTGGCATTTATAAGTTTAATATGCAGCTCGCTACCGCCGTTCCCACTCGTTTTGCCTCGCGTATTTCTTACGTCTTTACCGCCTACGATGAAAACGGCGACGTCGTCGGACTACCCAACTGCGAAGTCAGCGTCTCAACCGTTTATTCTTCAATTATTGATAACGATGACGAAAAACTGACCGCAAGCTATTTCGGTGAGCAATACGAGCGCGGCTACATTATGAGTATGGCGCTCAATAACATCGAATACGATCACGAGATCGAATCCATCAAGCTTGAAGCATACTACACCAAAGACGGTGTCAAATACACCGTTGCTTCACTCACCGTCGAGCTTGCCACCATACGACAGATGATTGCTGTGGTTGAATAAGGAGGACGAAATGAAAAAAATACTCTCTCTTGTGAGCCTTTCCCTTCTTTTGCTGATACTGTTTACCGCTTGCGGCTCAATCAAACCCGCAAACGAAATCGAAATCAATCCCCTTCCCGCACCTGAACGTACCGAATACGTACCCGATCCCTTAAACGTCGAGTTTTTCAATACGACCTATTACGAAATGTCGAATTGGATCAAATATCCCAACACAACAAGTACCGTAACCGAAACGCCGGGAACCGAAGACATCCCGACGGAAGACTCTGCAACCTGACAACTGCAAAAGGCTGTGACTCCTCCGGGTCACAGCCTTTTGCTTTACTGTCACAACAAACCTTCACTGCAATGTCGGTGCGAACTCTCTCTCTCTCTCTCTCTCTCTGCTCTGATAATTCCTGATATGTCATCTGTGCCACACAAAAGGGTAGCCTTCGCGCCGCGCGGCTTTTTGCGGCATGTCATAGGAATTTGCTTTTTTCCATGTTTTTCACAAAAAAACATGTGAAAAAATAAAAAAATATCAAAAAAGCTCTTTTATTTTGTCTGAATATATGCTATAATGTAAAGAGCTTTTAAAGGAGGTTGCCGTCAATATGTGGGATAAAAAAGTTATCATTATCTCCGGTCATTACGGCTCGGGGAAAACAAATATTGCCATCAATCTCGCATTAAAGCTTGCTGAAAACGGCAAAAAGGTTGCGCTCGTTGACCTTGACATTGTCAATCCCTATTTTCGCGCCGCCGACAATCGCGCGGAGCTGGAAGCGCACGGGGTAAGATGTATCCTGCCGCAGTTTGCCAATACCAACGTGGATGTACCCACCCTTCCGCCACAGATCCATTCGGTATTTTCATCGGATGAAACGGTCATTTTCGACGTTGGCGGCGATAAGGACGGCGCAATCGCGCTCGGCGTTTACCGAACCGCCATCAAAAAGCTTGGCTACGATATGATCGCCGTCGTCAATATGTACCGACCGCTCACCCAAACGGCTGACGATGCGCTTGAAAACCTGCGCGAAATTGAAGATAACTGCTCCCTTTCCTTCACAGGCTTTATCAACAATTCCAATCTCGGAGCGGAAACGACTGCCGGGCATATCGAAGCTTCCTTTCGTTACGCAGACGAAATTGCCGCAAAGTCAAGCCTTCCTTTACTCTACACGTCACACGTTGAAACCGTTTTCCCGAAATGTCCCGACCCGACGTTTGCCATTCGCGACGTCACCAAAAAGATCTATTAATTACTTTACATAAAACGAAAGGAACCGCTATGAACAAAGTTACCATCTCTGTCGATACCTGTAAGGGCTGCGGTCTTTGTACGACGGCTTGCCCCACCAAAATTCTGGTGCTTGCTACCGACAAATTAAATGCAAAAGGTTACCATCCCGCAGAGGTGACCGATATGGCAAAATGCAGAGGCTGTGCGCTTTGCGCTATGATGTGCCCCGACGTCGCCATCAAAGTGGAAAAGGAGGTTTGAGTATGGCAAAGGTTTTAATGAAAGGCAATGAAGCCATTGCTGAAGCTGCAATCCGCTCGGGTTGCCGCCACTATTTCGGTTATCCCATTACGCCTCAGACCGAAATTGCCGCATATATGGCAAAAAGAATGCCCAAGGTCGGCGGACTCTGTCTGCAAGCCGAAAGTGAAATTGCCGCGATCAATATGGTACTCGGCGCATCCTCGGCAGGCGTTCGCGTTATGACCTCCTCCTCCTCGCCCGGTATTTCCTTAAAGAGCGAAGGTATTTCCTACATGGTCGGCAGCGATCTGCCCGCCCTCATTCTGAACGTACAGCGCGGCGGCCCCGGTCTTGGCGGTATTCAGCCCGCACAGAGCGACTACTATCAGGCAACCAAGGCAAACGGTCACGGTGACCTTCACCTCATCGTTCTTGCGCCCAGCAGCATTCAGGAAGCAGCTGACTTCACCTCGCTCGCTTTCGAACTTGGCGACAAATATCGCGTTCCGGTTATGATGCTCGCCGATGGCGCGCTCGGTCAGATGATGGAGCCGGTTGAATTTAAGGATACCGACGCTGCCGTTCTGCCCGAAAAGCCTTGGGCAACCACAGGTACTGAAGGCAAGAGAACGAAAAACATCATCAACTCGCTCTTTATCAAGCCTGATGAGCTTGAAAACTCAATCAACGAGCGTTTTATCCGTTATGCCGAAATCGAAGAAAACGAAGTACGCGCCGAGGAATATCTGACCGAAGACGCCGACATCGTGATCGTTTCTTACGGTATTACGAGCCGTATCTGTAAAACTGCCATCTCAATGGCGCGCAAGGAAGGCATCAAAGTCGGTATGGTTCGTCCCATCACCCTTTGGCCTTACCCCAACAAAACATTGGCAAAGGTTGCAAAGACCGCTAAGGAATTTCTCGTCGTTGAACTCAATAAAGGTCAGATGACGGGCGACGTTAAGCTCGCTATCGAATGCTCGCGCCCCGTATCCTTCTACGGCAGAACGGGCGGTATGATGCCCACACCCGAAGAAATCCTTGCCGAAATCCGTAAAATCGGAGGTAAAATCTGATGAGTAAAGTTGTATTTGATAAACCGCACGCGCTTGCTGACGTACCCTTCCATTACTGCCCCGGCTGTACGCACGGTATCGTGCATCGCCTTGTCGCCGAAGTGATCGACGAGCTTGGCATTGAGGGCAAAACAATCGGTATTGCACCCGTCGGCTGCTCGGTATTTGCTTATAACTATTTTGAATGCGATATGATCGAAGCGCCACACGGCAGAGCGCCCGCTGTTGCAACAGGTGTCAAACGCTCGCTTCCCGAAAACGTCGTTTTCACCTATCAGGGCGACGGCGGCCTTGCCGCTCTCGGCACTGCCTAAACGGTACACGCCGCATCGCGTCGTGAAAATATCACAGTTATTTTTATCAACAACGCAATCTACGGTATGACGGGCGGTCAGATGGCGCCCACTACCCTGCTCGGTCAGGTAACTACCACCTCGCCCTACGGCAGAGACCCCAAAATTCAGGGTAATCCCGTTCACGTTTGCGAAATGCTTTCAACGCTTGACGGCACGGCTTACGCCGAGCGTGTAGCCGTCGACTGCCCCAAGAACGTCATCGCGGCCAAAAAGGCAATCAGAAAGGCGTTCCGGAACCAGCTTGACAAAAAAGGCTTCTCGATCGTTGAGGTGCTTTCAACCTGTCCTACCAACTGGGGACTTGCCCCCACCGAAGCACTCGAATGGCTCAGACAGAATATGATGCCCTTCTATCCGCTCGGCGTATACAAGGACAAGAGCAAGGAGGAAAACTAAAATGACGACGAAAATTCTCATTGCAGGCTTTGGCGGTCAGGGCGTTCTCTTTGCCGGTAAGCAGATCGCAAAGGTCGGTATGGATAAGGATATGAAGGTATCGTGGCTTCCCTCCTACGGTCCCGAAATGCGCGGCGGTACGGCAAACTGCAGCGTGATTCTCTCGGATGAGGAAATCGGCTCTCCCATCGTCAACCTGCCCGACGTACTCTTTTCCTTCAACATTCAATCCTTTGAAAAGTTCGAGCCTACGGTAGCCGAAGGCGGTATCCTGCTCGTTGACTCTACGCTCATTTCCAAAAAGAGCGAAAGAAACGACATCCGCGCTTTCTACATTCCCGCTACCGAGCTTGCCGATAAAAACGACCTCAAAGGCGGCGCTAACGTCATTATGCTCGGCAAATTCGTTGCCGAATCGGGCATCTTTGACAAGGACGAGTTCATCGAACACATGGTAGCCTCCATTCCTGCATCCAAGGCGAAACTGATCGAAAACAATAAAAAAGCTTTCGCCATCGGTTATCATTACAAGAGCTGAACCATCAAAAAACAATCTACAAAAAACGACCTGCCGCGCGGCAGGTCGTTTTTTTGTAGAAAAAGGATAACACTTGCTCCTGATTTTTCTTGCGTTTAGCGAGTAAATTTTGAACGGTTTTTCCAATATCAGGATTACAAACCGCACGAACGATTTCAATTTCATCACAGGAAAAACTCAAACGGTCATCAATAAAAACAATGTTTTGGTCAAGACAACGAACGGTATTTAATCCGAAACCGTTTCCACTCATAAATTCTTCGTAATCATCGTTGAACCATTGCCGTTCTACAAGCAAGTATGCTATTCAAAAGCAAGTAAATTGTGTTTTTCGCTGCGAAAACGAAACAGTAAAGTTTGTACCGACGTCCATTGATCTTTCAGATAATAACAGAAAAATATGAATATGCGGTATCACCCGCAACCGTGAGGAAATTTTTATTTTGAAATTATCACTAATACAGGACGTTTTCAGCAAAAAACAAGAAATCCTGATTCAAAAACTCCTCAAAACCATTCCAATACCGCAAATTTCAAACGTATCTAACCATGACAAAAAACCAAGGTCAAACGATCTTGGTTTTTGTTTTTTATAACGGGCGAAAGCCAATTGCTCTTTGAATTTCGCCCGTTTTTTTAATCAGCACTCGTTCTGACAGCAGCCCGTCGTAAATTCCGACGTCGGAAAGGACATTTTGGCAAAAAGCGCGCAAGGATCTTCCTCGTCCTGCTTACAGCAAACCTTGTCGGGAACTGCGTATTCGGTCGCAGAGATCATCAGCTGAGCGGGACGCTCTACGCGAATGACCGAGAAAAAGCCGAGTGTAACGTAAACGTTCTTTTGCCCTCTGCTATGGCAGAGATTGCCGCTAAGGCAGTTTAGCACCTTCATCGGCACGTCTTCGCAGGAACAAACACAACAGCATTTTTTAACTTCCTCACAAACCTTAATCGAAAGCGCAATGGGATCGACCGCTTCGACGACGACACTGGGATCGGAGGTCGTTTTGACCTCGTCATTCTTGCACATACAAAAATCGTCAGCAAGCGCACCGCTTCTGAACGAGCTGACTCTGCCGCAGCCGCCGTATAAAACGACGGTCTTATCGTTGACGGCAAGCGCTTCAAGCTCCTGCACCTTACCCATGGTTACGCACGCTTCAAGAACGAGCTTCGTATAGTAGCGAATATTAACTTGATAAAAACCTTTATTAAACTTCACGGGCGATACCGAAATATCGCTCCAGACAAGCTCCGTAGATGCCACACGAACGTTTGACGACTTTTCAATGATCTCCTGTCCGTAATCGGTCAGAAGTAAATTCGTATCTTCAAAACAATCTTTGTCCTTACAGCTATCAAGGATTCTGTACGTGTCAATGCAGACTGTTTCACGCCGCGGCGAGCAGTCGTGCGACATTCCTCTGATATCAGGCATATTTCACCCTCCTGTCATAGATTCAAGACGAAGCCACCTTCGCCTTTACTCCTATTCTATGCAGAAGACAAAAAAATGCCCCTCGGTTTTTCGATGAAATTTGTTTTTGCCTTGTTTTGAAAGTTCTGGGGATATGGGGACATTTTTTAACAGCTCCCGCGGACCGATAAATCTCGATTTTTCAAAGTTCTCACCCTTCCTCTTTTCCTTTCACCCGAGGGTTTCTTCATCATATACTGTTAAAGAAGTCCAAAAGGAAAGGAATCCCCCATGAAACAGACATCTTTGCCTAAAAAAATCGCCGTGATCGGCGGCGATCTCAGACAGCTTGAAGCTGCCAAAGCGTTTTACGACGCGGGCTTTACGGTATCGGTCTACGGGCTTGACGTCGTGAGTGATACCGCGGGACAGCTTCAGAAAGCGCCCGATCTGAAGGATGCTTTATATCTTGCCGATCTTGTCATTCTCCCTCTGCCGTACAGCTACGACGGCATAAAGATCAACGCCCCGCTTTCCACCAAACCCATCACACTTGCCGAGCTTTTCGCCCACCTTTCGCGCCATCAGAAAATAGCGGCCGGACTTCTCGGCGCAGAACTTCCCGAAGGCTTCTCGGTCTTCGACTATGCATCGGGCGAAACCTTTGCCATTAAAAACGCGCGTGCCACCGTCGAAGGCGCTCTTGCCATCGCCATTCGTGAAAGTACGATCACGCTTTGCAATTCGCACGTCATCATTACGGGTTACGGCAGAATCGGCAAAATGCTTGCCGACAGCCTGTCGTCACTCGGTGCAAACGTCACGGTCGTCGCGCGTTCTGCCCGCGATCGCGCGTGGGCATACAGCGCAGGACTTGCGGCATACGGCTTTCTCAGTCTGCCCTCTCTCGTTGAAACCTGCGATTTTCTCTTTAACACCGTACCTGAGGAGGTCATCACACGCGAGGTAATCGAAAAAATCCCCAAGGATGCCACCGTCATTGAGCTTGCTTCCCTGCCCGGCGGTATTGATCTGCGCGCGGCGGGCGAAAAAGGACTTCGTATCAATACAGCGCTCGGACTTCCCGGTAAATTCTCGCCGAAAACAGCGGGCAGGATCATCGCAGACTGTGTCAGCGATGCCTTCGGACTGTAAGGAGTCGCTATGAAAGAACACACCGTCGGGCTCGCCATCTGCGGCTCGTTCTGTACCCACAAAGCGCTTCTTTCTCTACTGCCCATCCTTTGCGAGCGCTACCGCGTAATTCCAATCTTCAGCGAAGCAGTGCAAACAACCTCCACGCGCTTCGGACGCGCCGAGGATTTCTGCAAAACCGTTGAAGCGCTCTGCGGCGAGCCTGCTATCCGCTCAATCGTCGAAGCCGAAACCATCGGTCCTGCAAAACTCTTTGATCTTCTCGCCATCGCCCCCTGCACGGGCAACACCCTTGCCAAGCTCGCGCACGGCATTATTGACGCCACCGTACCAATGGCAGCCAAAGCGCATCTCAGAAACGCCCGTCCACTCGTCATTGCTCTCGCCTCCAACGATGCGCTCGCGCAAGGACTTTCCAACCTTGCCGCCCTGACTGTCAGAAAAAACTGCTATTTCGTTCCCTTCGGTCAGGACGATCCTATTCACAAACCGACCTCGCTCATTGCCGACCTGACCAAGCTTCCCGAAACGATCGAGGAAGCGCTTTCAGGACGGCAACTTCAACCCATGCTTCTTTAATAGATAAAGGAAATCAATATGAGCAAATGTATCATCACCCTGCCGTCTATGACATTTGCACAAAAAGCAAGACTTGTTCTGACGGCAAACAAAATCGAGGCGAGCGTTTTAAAACTACCGCCCACGTTATCCGATAAAGGCTGTGCGTGGGGTGTGGATATTGATTGCCGCAAGGCAAACGATGCCACCCATATTCTGACGGTATCGGATCTGCCTTATAAAAAGGTATGGAGGCAGGAAGAATGACTGCCGTTTATCTCGATAACGCCGCCACCACCTACCCGAAGCCACCCGCGGTTTTGGCTGCCTTTACCGAAGCAGCGAAAACCGCTTACGGAAACGCGGGCAGAGGGGCGCATTTTGCCGCCCGGAATGCCGCCGACGTTCTGTTTGACACGCGCCTTGCAATCGCCGAACACTTCGGCGGAGAGGCAGAGCGCGTAGTCTTTACCCCAAACGCCACCTACGCCTTAAATCTCACCGTTAAGGCTCTCACCCCCGACCACAGCCACCTGCTGCTCTCAGACGTCGAACACAACGCCACACTACGCCCCGTTGCCTCTCTTGCCGCAAAGGATGTCAGTTACAGCCTCTATCGGAGCTTTGCGGAAAACGGCGGAGATACCGAAGCAGTCCTTGCCTCGCTTGAAAAAGGACTGCGCCCCAATACCGTCGGCGTAATTGCATGCCATCGCTCCAACTGCCTGCCTGTCGAGCTACCGTTAAAAGCCATCGGCGACTTTTGCAAAAAACGAAAGCTCTTTTTCATCGTCGATGCTTCGCAGTCAGCGGGAAGCGCCGACATCGACCTGAATGCCATGTCAATCACAGCGCTCTGTGCGCCATCGCATAAAGGGCTGTACGGATTGCGCGGCGCAGGCTTTGCGCTATTTTCCAAAAGCGTTCCCGACGACAGCCTGCAAACGATCATCGAAGGCGGAAGCGGAAGCGACTCCCGCAGCGAAAAAATGCCGCCGCTTTTGCCCGAGCGCCTTGAAGCAGGTACACTTCCCATCGAGTGTATTGCCGCCTTCAAAGCGGGACTTGATTTCGTGAACAAGACGTCTTGTGAAGAAATTGGCAAAAAGGAAGCCTATCTTGCCCATTATCTCAAGGACCGTCTGCTCACCCTGCCCGATTTACGTGTCTATTATCCGCGCCGTACCTCTTTCGGAACAGTACTGTTTAACCACGCCCGAAAGGATGCCGCCACTGTTGCCAAACTCCTCGACGAGCGCGGCATTGCTCTGCGCGACGGTCTGCACTGCGCCCCGCTTGCCCACCGCCACACAAAAACAGAAGCCATCGGCGCGCTCCGCGCCTCCTTCGGCTATTTCAACACCGAAAAAGATGCCGATGCCCTCATTTACGCCCTGAAGGACTTAAGCGTAAAACGGCGATAGCCCCCAAAAAAAGAGCAAGAACACACGGAAGCTTTCCTTGTGTTCTTGCTCTTGATTTTTATAAAAAATGAGATTTACCGTAATTTTATCAAAAAACAGGTCATTCTTCTTCCTTTTTCACGGGCGGAAAGCTGTCGATCTCGTGAAGATCGTCAAGCATCAGCTCTCTGACTTTCGCCGAAAGATCGGAGGAAGCGAGCGACGAAACCAATTCCGCCGACAAAACGTCAACGATATGAAGCTCGACTGTCGTACTGCGCCACGGGAAACGCTTGAACACCTTTTCAGTATTTCTCATCGTCGTCACAACAAGGGGCGACTGCGCCTTCATCGCCGTTGAAAAGGGAGCGGCGCGAAAGGCGAGCAGCTTACCCGATTTACTGCGTGTTCCCTCGGGAGAAATAGCAACCGAGGCAATACCCTCACGCACCCACACGGCAGAACGCTCTACCGTTTTGCGCGCCTTCATCGGACTCTTTCTGTCAATCGTCAAAAAGCCGGAATAATGCATATACTTACCGACAACAGGAATTTTCTCATTTTCGGGTTTCGAGATCATCACGATGCGCTTAACGGGCAAGCGTGTCATCAGAATAAAAGGATCAATCCCAGAACGGTGATTATAAACCGCAACGAACGTACCTTCGGGCAATTTTTCAGTACCCGTGACGGCTACCTTGACACGCAGAAATCTCAACACCTCGGCAATACCCTTTACCGTGACCCAATAAAAGAAGCCGTAAGGCTTCGCCACCTCTTTTTTCTTTGAGAAAAAGAGCCCGATAACACCTGCCGCAAGCACGACGAGTACGAAAGAAAGCCAATAAAGCGGAACAAAGAGAACGAGCGGAATAAAATAATAATACCAGACGGTATAGAGCCCCGTCAGATAAAAAATGCCGCCCGAAAAAAATAATGCCATAAACGATAACAACAGTGTCATAAAACGCCTCCTGATACATAACTTGCCGTTACTACCCAAGTTTAATCACTTTTTCAGCGGCTTTTGCCCCGCCGTGTATTTTTTCTTTTTCTTTTTCTTTCGGACCGAATACCCAAACGAACCGATCTTTTTACCAAGCGTATAATAATTACCATGCATATACGCGAGAAGGTCTGCCTTTTCCAGACAAAATCTGCCGTTTTCGTCGATAATGTCCTCACTGACCGTCATTTTCACAATATCAGCAACGAGCATGTCGTGCGTACCGAGCGAAACAATGTCGGTCACACGGCATTCCAGCGACAGAGGCGACTCATACAATGTCGGTGCCGATACCTCAACCGACGGCACTGCCGTCAAACGACAGTGTTCAAATTTATTCACGTCCCTGCCCGAGCGCACGCCGCAAAAATCGCAAGCCGAAACAAGAGAGGCAGGCACGAGATTGATCACGAACTCACGGCTTTCCATGATCAGACCGTAGGAATAGCGTGAGGGACGGAGCGAAATATAGGTCTTTGCGGGATGGGTATTGAGAATCCCCGTCCAAGCCACCGTCGCCACGTTTGGCGCATCCACACTGCCCGACGTTACCATAACGCAAGGAAGGGGCGCCATAACCACCGCGCCGTCAAACGCTTTTTTTGCCATAAGCCACCTCTCATTGTTTTCTTATGCGTATTGTAACACAGTTTTACGAAAATTGCAAGACACTTCACAAACTTTCATATATATTGTGGTGCAACGTAGCCAAACCACAACATTCAGTAATTTTTTTGAAAAAAATTCCATTTTTTATCTTTTAAGTCTTGACGAATGCAGAAAAATGAGGTATAATAAAAACGAAGAAGAATTTTTTCAATTTCTCTCTTTTCACGAAGAAGACGTTTGCGCGGAATGCCGACCGCATGCAAACGTCTTTTCCGTTTTTATGGGAATTTTCTTGCTTTTTCGCATCTTTTACGCTATACTATTAAAGGAAATAAAAACCGCAACGGCAAAAAACGGAGGCTGTATGATCTATATTACCTTTTTCGGCGATTTTTCGCTCACGCAGAACGATGTTACGCTATCCGCAAAACAAAGTCGTGCCGGGCGGCTTTTCCGCGCGCTCGCCTATCTTGTCAAAAACCGAAACAGAGTGATTGAAACGGCAGAATTTTCCCGTTTTCTGCACAACGATAAGGATTTTTCAAGATATAAAAATGAATCTCTTGTCAAAACCACACTGCACCGCTTGCGCAGGATGCTCTCAGTCTTCGGTACAAAAGAAACCATTATCCTGCAAAACGGCTGTATCGCCTTTTCCCAAACGCTTGTTTTTTCGTCAGATACCGAACGCTTTGAAAAGCTCCTCACTGCCTTCAAAAGCGCGGAAAACGAGGAAAAGCTCGCATTATTTGAAGAAATAACGGCACTTTATCGCGGCAGATTTCTGGCGTCTTTTGCAGGTGAAAGCTTCACGATGCCCGAAGCCGAGCGCTATCACCGCGCCTTTGTCGCGCTTTGCAACGATGCACTTGAATTGCTCATTGCCAAAGGCGAATATCAGAAAGCGCACGGCAAAGCGCAAAGACTTGTCCCGATTGATCCCTTTTGCGAAAGCTTTCATTACTATCAGATCTACGCGTTGATGCTGTCAGGCGACCGCGCGCTTGCCAAAACGCTTTACCAAAACGTATCCGAATGCTATCGCCGTGAATTTCATATTTCTCTCTCCGCCCGTTTTCACGCGCTCAAACCGCTGCTTCAACCAAAATCGCTATTCGATGCCAACTCCTGCGACGAGGCGCTTACTGCACTGTCAGACGCATCGGATAAAGAACGAAACCCGGCATACGTCTCTGAGCCCGTCGATCTTTTCCGTACCGCTTCGCTTCTCACCGAGGGCTATCTTGTCTTCATCAAAGGCGATCTTGATAAAGTATTACCCTATCTTACCGATATTTTCGATTCCAAAACGCTCTATTCACATCTTTCCGAAAAAGCGCTTTTTCTCATCACGACACTTGACGGTGACAGCTTTGAAAAAAAGTACCGTACCCTTCAAACCGTCATAAATTACGGTCATATCATGGCAAATACAGAGTATCGGAAAATCGGAATAAATTCCGGAATATATCCGAAGAAAAAGAGCGCGAACAATTGACTTTTCGCTAAAATTTGTGTATAATAAAGTTTGATAAAAAAGATTTTTCCAAAAACACGACTTTTTCAAGAAAGGATTTCTTATGCAAAACAACACGTTCGCCAAAAAGGGCGGCATTTCGGTAAAAACCGAGCATATTTTCCCCGTTATTAAAAAATGGCTTTACTCCGAAAAAGAAATATTTTTACGCGAGCTGGTTTCCAACGCCTGCGATGCAATCACGAAATTAAAACGCCTCGACTCGCTCGGTGAGATTACGCTTTCCGACAGCGAAAGCTTCAAGGTCACCGTCACGTTGAACAAAGATGATGCCACCATGACGGTGTCGGACAACGGTATCGGTATGACAGCCGACGAGGTTGAAAAATACATCGGCAACATCGCGCTTTCGGGCGCTGCCGACTTCATTGAGCAGTATGAAAAGGGCGACAATGCAGGCGGTATTATCGGTCATTTCGGTCTTGGCTTCTACTCGGCGTTTATGGTTGCCGACACGGTCGAGGTCATCACGAAATCTTATAAAGACACCCCCGCGGTTCTCTGGCGCTGTAACGAGGCAGGCAAATACGACGAGTCGCTCTACGAAGGAAAAGCTTCGCGCGGCACGTCGATCGTACTCCACGTAAACGACGAAGGCAAAGAATATCTCGATGAGAAAAACTGCCGCGCTATCCTTGACAAATACTGCGCCTTTATGCCCGTCGAAATCTTCCTTACCGTGGAAGGCGAAGAAACGGAAGACGGCGAAAAAACCGCCGCACCGATCAACGACACAACACCTCTCTGGCTCAAAACACCCTCGGAATGCAGTGATGAGGAATATACCGAGTTTTACCAAAAAGTATTCTCGGATTTCCGCGAACCGCTTTTCCAGATCCATCTTTCTGCCGACTACCCCTTGAATTTCAAGGGAATCCTCTACTTCCCCGCCATCAAGAACGAATACGAAAGCCTCGAAGGACAGATCAAGCTCTATTACAATCAGGTCTTCGTCGCGGACAATATCAAAGAAGTGATTCCCGAATATCTCCTCTTGCTGCGCGGTGTTCTCGATTGCCCTGAGCTGCCTCTGAACGTATCGCGCTCCTATCTTCAGAATAGCGGCTACGTATCGAAAATTGCAGCGCATATCACAAAAAAAGTCGCTGACAAGCTCGTTTCCCTCTGCAACAACGAGCGCGAACGCTACGAGAATTTCTGGAACGATATTCAGATCTTTACAAAATACGGCGCGCTTCGTGAAAAAAAATTCTACGAGCGCGTTAAATCGGCAATTCTTCTTGAGCTTTCAAACGGCACATATGTCACAGTCGACGAATATCTTGACAAGATGAAGGACACCTGCGAGGGCAAACTCTACTATGCCACCGACAAAACGGTAAGCGCGCAGTATATCAAACTCTTTGAGGATCAGGGCATTGACGTTGCCATTCTTTCCTCCACCCTCGATATGCAATTTATCACCCTTCTTGAAAATGAAAAGAAGATCAAATGCCTGCGCGTTGACGCATCGACCGATGCGCTTCGCAAGGAAGACGAAGTATACGAAAACGAAGCTCTCGTAGCACTCTTCAAACGAGTCAGCGGCAACGAAACGCTCACCGTTAAATTTGAAGCGCTTACCGACAGCGATATTCCCGCGCTTCTGACAATCAGCGAGGAATCGCGCCGCTTTACCGATATGATGAAGCTTTACGGCGGAATGATACCCGAGGGTATGAACACCCCCGACGATACGGTGCTAATCCTGAACCAAACGAGCCCCTTACTGCTTTCGCTCGCCGAAAAAATCAACACGCCGCTTGCGGAACTCTCCGCAAAGCAGATTTTCACGCTTGCCACGATGGCACAACGTTCGCTCACGGCAGAAGAAATGCGCGATTTTCTCAAATCGGGCTACGATCTGCTTGGTAAAGCACTTGGTAACGTCTGATGAAGAATGCAGAGATCCTCGCCGAAAATCTCTCTCTTGACAACCGCAAGCTTTCCTTTTTTACACGTCGCTTTCCCCATTATGCCGACGAGCTGGCAAAGCTTCTGCTCGGCAACGGTACGACAGAAGCAACAGACGAGGAGCTTGAGCTTTCCTATCACGAAATCACTTCTCTGCTTTTTGAAAACAAAACGGAAACGACCGAGAGCTTTTCCGATGCAATTTTACACACCGAGCGTGCGCTTCTTGCGGCGGAGACCGTTAAAGCACTCACCGAAAAGGCAACGATCCACAGCTTTTTACCAACCTTAACGGCGCAGGAAGGCAAATGCGTCTATTTCCGTAACGCCTATTCCGACGAAGCCTTCCGCATCTTCGCTCCCCTTCTTACTGCTCCCACGGCAAACTATACCGACTCGCCCGCCGCGGCATGTCGGGACGTCTACAACGAGCTTGCCACCTTTGCCATTCTGCCGATCTCATCCTCCAGGGAGGGCATGATCCAAGGTATCGCGCGGCAGATATCACGCTGTGAACTCGCCCTGACTCTGACCTGCGAAATCACCCTGCCCGGCAAAGACGAAACCATGACGATGGGACTTTTCGCACAAACGCCCATCGCCGTTGACAATGCCGAGCGTATGGAGGCAGTTCTTTTCAGCGACAGCCCCCGTACGCTGACAGCACTGATGCTGTCGGCTGAGCATCTTGGCTGTCCGATCGTAACGGCAGCTGCGCTTGACGAAACCGAAGGGTTTGCCCACGCCTACCGTATTATCTTCACACGGTCCGGTACCGCCTCGCTGTTCCCGATATGGCTTCTCCTTCGCTGTGAATATCCCCACCACCGCCTTTGCGGAATATGGCGGAACATGACGAAATGAAAATTCAATAAGATTCATATACTACCAAAAGAAAAGAGATGATCCCAATGTCCAAAACCTTCGTTTACAAAACGCGCGGCACATGCTCGCGTGAAATTACCGTCGTACTTAACGGCGACGTGATTGAAGAAATATCCTTCCTCGGCGGCTGTAACGGCAACCTCAAGGGTATTTGCTCGCTCGTTAAAGGACAGAAAGCGTCCGACGTTATCGGCGCGCTTTCCGGCATCAACTGCGGCAACAAGGGTACGTCCTGCCCCGATCAGCTTGCCAAAGCCCTGACGGCGGCACTTGAAGAAACGTAATTTTAAAATCAAATATCAATATAAGGAGATATTCGTATGGATTACAAACAGGAATACCAAAGATGGTTAGCAGCTACAAGCGTTGACGACGCCACCAAGAAGGAACTTCTTTCACTCGATGAAGAGGAAATCAAATTCCGCTTTATCTCCTACCTTGCCTTCGGCACGGGCGGTCTTCGCGGTACGATGGTCGCCGGTACTAACGCCATGAACGTCTACACCGTCGCTCACGCCACGCAAGGCTTTGCCAATCTCATTCTGAAGGAAGGCAGAGAAAACGACGGCGTCGTCATCGCGCACGACTCGCGTAATAACTCGCCCCTATTTGCAAAGATCACCGCCGAGGTCTTCGCGGCAAACGGCATCAAGACCTATTTCTTCGATGCGCTCCGTCCCACTCCCGTATTATCCTTTGCCATCCGTTATCTTAAGACGGTAGCGGGCGTTAACATCACCGCATCCCACAATCCGAAAGAATATAACGGCTACAAGGCATATTGGGAAGACGGCGCACAGCTTTCTCTTGAGCAGGCCGACCTTGTGTCTTCGTACATCGCCGCAACCGACATTTTCGAGGGTGTGAAACGCATGGATTTTGATACCGCCGTCGCCAAAGGTAAAATCGAGATCATCGGTACGGTCGTTGACGATGCTTTCATTCAGTGCGTGATCGGTGAAGCGGTCGATAAGAATGCGATCCCCGCCATTGCCGACGACCTCAAGGTCGTATATACGCCCTTACACGGCTGCGGCCACCGCCTCGTTCCCGAGGTACTGCGCCTTTCGGGACTGAAGCATCTTTATACCGTCGGCGCACAAATGGTCATCGACGGCAATTTCCCCACCGTTCAAAGCCCGAACCCCGAATATCCCGAAGCCCTCTCGCTCGGTGTCGCACTTGCCGAAAAGGTTGGCTCCGACCTCGTGCTTGCCACTGACCCCGATGCTGACCGCGTAGGCATTATGGTAAGAAATACCGAAGGCAAATTCGTCACCATCACGGGCAATCAGGTAGGCGCGCTCCTGCTCGACTACGTTCTCACGGCTTATGAAAACACGGGAACGATGCCCGAAAAGCCCTACGCCTGCAAGACGATTGTTACCACCGAGCTTGCCGCGAAAATCGCCGCCAAGCACGGTATTGAGATCTTCAACGTCCTCACCGGCTTTAAATTTATCGGCGAGGTCATCAAGCTTCACGACGACGTCAGCAACGGTCACTTCTTACTCGGCTTTGAGGAATCCTACGGCTACCTTAAGGGTACGCACGCAAGAGATAAAGACTCGGTCGTTGCTTCAATGCTGATCGTTGAAATGGCGGCATATTACAAGGCAAAGGGTATGACACTCTACGATGCGCTCGTGGAAATGTATAAGACCTACGGTTTCTTTATGGAAAAGACGGTCAACGTCACGATGAAGGGACTTGACGGCGCAGAAAAGATGAAAGCGCTGATGAACACCCTGCGTGAAAACATCCCCGCAACCGTCGGCGGCAAGAAGGTCGTCGCTCTGCGCGACTACGCAACGGGCGTAATCACAACGCTTGCCACGGGCGAGACCGCGCCCACGAACCTTCCCACCTCGAACGTACTCTTCTTCGAGTGCGAAGGCAACAACAGTGTAGTTGTCAGACCGTCCGGTACTGAACCGAAGATCAAATTCTATCTGCTCATCAACGGCGAGAACGAAGCAACTTGCGCTGACACCGTAAAGCTTTGCGAAGCTGACATCGAAAGCTGGCTGTAAGATTCTGACGGAGTATACCGATGCTTTTAGACAACTTATCCCAATTTAAAAATACCTTTACGAAGGGCGCGCATATCGAATTGCGCGCCCAACGTAATATGACAGCGGCAGTTTCGCTGTTTTGCGGCAATCAGGTCGGCAACGCCTCGAACAACACCTCGGGAGTATCGGCACGCGCCTTCAAAAACGGTGTCTGGGGATTTTCCTCCGCCGCCGATCTTTCGGATGATGCGGTGAAAAACGTCCTTTGCGCCGCCACCGAAAACGCCATCTTCCTCGATGGCAAGGTAGGAGGCAGTCCGATCACACTGCCCCAAATCGAAACAGGCTATTATAAAAGCCCCGTCTTTCCCTCGCCGGCAGAGCAAAAACGCTATGCCGAATTTTGCCGTGAGGTAGACGACTATATCAGAAAAACCTATCCCCACCTTGCCAGCCGCTACGTTTCTTCACGTTACGAGTGCATGGAAAAGCTGCTCGTGACCTCGGACGGTTACTCAGCGCACACCTATGCGCCTCGCTCCTATATCTACGTTCAGCTTTCGGCAGAGGGCAAGGATTCAAGCCCCATCGAACTCTTTGAGCCTTACGGCGGCAAGGGTGTGTTCAATGAAAACTTCAGCGACCCTGCATTGCTTTTCCCAAAAATCGACGCGCTTTATGAAAAAGTTATGCAAAAGCGCGAAGGTGTTTTCCCCGAAGCCGGCACGAAAACCGTCATTCTCGACGGTATGCTCACGGGTATGCTCGCGCACGAAGCAGTCGGACATACCGTCGAAGCCGATCTTGTGCTTGGCGGCTCAGTCGCCGCGCATTCGCTCGGCAAGGAGGTAGCAAGCGAGCTTGTCACGCTCGTTGACTTCGCGCACACCGCTTTCGGCAAAGAAGCGCCCCTGCCCGTCCGGGTTGATGACGAGGGAACGCCCGCCGAGGACGCCACCATCATTGACAGAGGCATTCTGACAGGCTATCTCAACAACCGTGAATCCGCCGAACATTTCGGTATGAAGCCGCAGGGTAACGCACGCGCCTATCTCTTCTCAGACGAGCCTCTCATCCGTATGCGGAACACCGCCATTCTGCCCGGTCAAGACAAACTCGAGGATATGATCGCCTCGGTTGAAGACGGTTACTATCTCATCGACACCAACAACGGTCAGGCAGATACAACCGGCGAATTTATGTTCGGCGTTTGTATGGGCTACGAAATCAAAAACGGCAAGCTCGGACGCGCCATTCTCGACACCACCATTTCGGGCGTCGCCTTTGAGATGTTAAAGACCGTCGATATGGTTTCCGACGAAATGATCTGGGCAAGCTCCGGTTATTGCGGTAAAAAACAACCGATGCCGGTCGGCATGGGCGGTCCTGCCATCAAGTGCAAGGTCACCATGGGCGGAAGATAAGGAGGCTTGTATGATAAATTTATCAACTCTGACACAAACGATGATCGACCGCGCCAAAGCGCTTGGCGCGGATACCGTCAAAGCCTCCGCCTCGACGAGCGAGGTAAGAGAATTAAACGTGGACGGCGGTAAATTTTCTCTTTTCCGCACGCTTTTCAACCGCTCGGCTTCCATCACCGTCTTTAAAAATCACAAAAAAGGCGCGGCAAGCATCAACCGCTTTGACGAAGATGCCATCGAACATCTCATTCTCGATGCGCTTGCCGCAGCGGACTCCGCCGAACCCGATGAAGCGTGGGCGCTTTGCGAAGAACCCAACGCCTACGATGTTACCGACGGTTGCCCCACGCCCGATACCGAAAAGCTCTTTACAAGAACAAAAGAGCTGAAGGAAACGATCGCAAGCGACTACCCGAAAGTGCTGATCGAGCAGATGATCGTCGATCACACGGGCTATGAGGCGGTAACACGTACCTCCTACGGCGCATGCTTCAAGCATACCGGCGGCAATTATTCGGTTTCCTTAATGTTTTCGGCACACGAGGGCGAAAAGGCATCCTCCTTTATGGGTGCGGGATTTACGACGAACTCACTCGATACGCCCTTCATTGAGCTTGCCGACACCCGCAAGGCGCTTGCCGATATCGAAAAGCAAACCGACACCGAAGCATACGAGGGCAAATTCGTCGGCACAATGGTGCTGACGCCCGATGCGCTCGGCGAGTTTTTCGGCTCTGCCCTTTCAAGCTTTGCCTCGGACATTTCAATTATCGACGGCACGAGCATCTGGAAAAACGCGCTCGGCACAAAGGTCGCCGACGAACGTCTCACCGTTGCCTCGAAGCCACGCGATCCCCGTATCGTTGACGGCGCGCGCGCCACGAGCGAGGGCTTTATAGCTGAGGATTACAATATCATCGAAAACGGTATTTTAAAGACCTTTATGCTCTCCCTCTATGCCGCCAACAAAACGGGACACAAACGAGCCCCAAACGATAGCTTCGATATGGTCATCGAGGGCGGCGATACACCCTATGACGAAATGATTAAAAACATCGAAAAAGGTATTATCGTCGGCAGATTTTCGGGCGGCGCGCCCAACGCCAAGGGTGATTTTTCGGGTGTTGCCAAAAACAGCTTCCTCATCGAAAACGGCAAAATCACCAAAGCTCTGCGCGAAACGATGATCAACGGCAATCTCGCCGAGCTATTCAAGTCGGTTGTTGCCATATCCAAGGAAACAACCGAAAACGGAAGCTCCGTCCTTCCCTCCATTGCCTTTTCAGACATCGTGATTTCGGGAAAATGATATTAAAATATAACGTCAAGGGGAAGACCTTTTTTGAAAAAAGGTCTTCCCCTTGAATGTTTTTTACTCCCACGCAAAAAGTCCCCTGTCAAAATGACAAAGGACTTTCAGGACGTTAAACTCTGTTATTATGCGTTTTCTTCAAGATACTTAACAACGTCGCCCACCGTAATAAAGTTGCGGAGATCGTCGTCATCAATCTCAAGATCAAATTCCTCTTCGCAAGCGCAGATGAGATCTGCAAGCTCGAGCGAGTTGATACCAAGATCGTTGATCAGTTCAGCCTCCATGGTGATTTCTGCACCTTCAACATGAAGATCGTCTACAAGGATTTTCTTAATGCGTTCAAACATAGTAATAAACTCCTAAAATAATATTTATAGATTACTGCACTTTATAGCGCTTGATCTTTTTGGTGGTGGTCTTTTCAAATTCAGTATCACGAACCTCAAGATCGTGAATCTGCTTGAAGACAGGCAGACCTTTGTTGACCTCGTTAATGGCTTCCTTCAGCTTCGTATAAACGTCTTCCTTCGAAAGACCTTCAGCCTCTACCATATCCTGATTGGGATATACGAGAGCCGTGATCACGACCTCGCCGACAGCGTTCTTTCTGCCGACGACAACCGATTCCGCGATGAGCGGAATGGGCGCAAGGTACTGCTCGATCTCTTCGGGATAAATGTTCTTGCCGTTAGAAAGAATGATAATATTCTTCTTTCTGCCGGTGATGTGAAGATAACCGTCTTCATCAAGGAAACCGACGTCACCCGTCTTGAACCAACCGTCCTCCGTGAAAACGGCAGCGGTAGCTTCTTCGTCCTCAAAATAGCCCAGCATGACGTTTCCGCCCTTAACAAGAATTTCACCGGTATCCTGACCTTCGTCGAGGATAACCTTGATCTCGCAGTTTTCAACCGCAGTACCCACCGTACCCGCGCGCTGTTTGCCAAGTCTGTTAACGGCAACAAGAGGCGCACATTCGGTGATACCATAGCCGTTCAGGATCGGAATACCAAAGGCTTCAAAATCGTCGATCAGACGCTGGTCAAGGGGCGCGCCGCCGCAGATAATACTTTCAAGCTCACCGCCAAAGACCGAAAGAATCTGTCCAAAGAACTTCTTGCGAAGGTCGATACCCACGCGGCGAAGACCGTTTGAAATCTTGATCGCCTTTCTGACCTTCTCCGTCTTGCCCTGCTTTTCAATATTATCCCAGATTCTCTTATAAAGAGTCTCTACAAAAAGAGGAACAAACGGAACGGCGGTCGGCTTAAAGGATGCCAGATTCTTGGTAACGTACTTGATCGAATCGTTGATGAAGGTCACAGCGCCCTTATTCATAGCAGCAAGGTGACCGCAGGTCATTTCGTAAGTATGGTTGATCGGCAGAACCGAAATGAGTCTCGTCGTATCGTTGATATGATGCATCGAAAGACAAGAGGAATTGGTAGCGGCAGTAAGATTGTTCTGCGAAAGCAGAATGCCCTTACTTGTACCCGTCGTACCCGAAGTAAATAGAAGCGCGCAGGGTTTTTCGAGATCAAGCTTGATATCAAGATAGCTACGATCGCCCTCGCCAAGCGCTGCCTCGCCGAGCTGTTGAAGTTCAGTCCACGACTTCACACGCTCATCGGCAAGATCGTTCTCGCGAGGCGTAATCGGAATAAAGCATTTGATTGCGGGAACCTTGTCGGCGATCGACATGATTCTCTCGTTCATAATCTCGGTATAAACGATTGCCTCAGAACGTGAGCGATGCAGGAAATTCACAAGCTCCTCATCGTTGATTTCCTTGTCAAGCGGTACGATCATACCGTTACCGTTAGCAACGGCAAAATAAGCTACAACATACGCAGGATGCGTTTCGCCGATAACAGCAACCGTCTTACCCGCAAGTCCGAGCTTTGAAAGCGCCGTACCGAAATTGTTCATGGAATTTAAAAAGTCGTTATAAGTAAACGTTTTTTCCTCGCGCTTTTCTTTATAGATATATCGAGGTTTATCGCCATAAAGCTCCGCGCTGGATACAACCAAATGACGCAGATCGGTGATAATTTTATCTTTGAAAGCGTTTTTTTTCATATAGTGTTCTTCCTTTCCTTGTAAAAGATAGCACATTCATCCATCTTATTACTCCCATTATATTATAAACTTTGTCATTTGTCAATATCTGTTTTTTCGCTCTTTTGCACAAAAAATAAAAAATCTTTTGTAGAAAAACCACATTGATAATGACAATTGCCTGTGCTATAATAAAAGAAAATCGAACACCAAAGATTACAAAGGAGCATTCTTATGAAAATTTTATTCCAGGGCGACAGCATTACCGACTGTCACAGAGATCGGAACGACATTCACTCGCTCGGCAAAGGCTATGCCAAATTTTCGGCAGAGCTGATTGCGGAAAAATATCCCGATATCGACTTTGAATTTATCAATCAGGGCATCAGCGGCAACCGCGCGGAAAACCTCCTCGCCCGTTGGGAAAACGATGCCATCGCACACGATCCCGACATCATTTCAATCCTCATCGGCGTTAACGACACGTGGCACAACGCAGGCGCTGACGATAACTGGATGAAAAACAGCTATTTTGAAAACTGCTACCGCTCAATTCTGACGATGCTTAAGGAAAAAACGCACGCCAAGATCATTATGATCGAACAGTTCCTTCTCTACACGCCCGATAAAGCATATTTCCGCGAAGACCTCGCCCCCAAGATCGAAATCACAAGAAAGCTTGCGCGCGAATTTGCCGACGCCTACATTCCAATGGACGGTCTTTTTGCCAAAGCATCAATCGAACAAACACCCACCTACTGGGCGGCTGACGGTGTTCATCCCACCGAAGCAGGAGCTAAATTGATCGCCGGCTATTATCTCGATACGATTTCCCCCATAATCGAATCACTGAAATAATCAAAAAAGCCATCGGAAATGCGCATTTTCCGATGGCTTTCTTTTTTACGTTTTGTCCTTCAGCTGTCGATCCGCTTGCCCCAGATCACACGCATGAGCGCAACCGTTGCCGGTACGGCAATCAGACACAGAAGACTCTCAGGAAGCATGTACCATGCATTATAAATCAGCGAATACGCCCATCTTCCATAACGGAAAACGTAATCGTTCCAAGCGCCGTCCTTCGTAATCTGATACCAGATCCACGCGCCGCCCACAAAATGCGAGGCAAAGCGCAGAAGAAGTGCCGCAAGCGAGCCGAGTGTCACTTTAACGTATGGATTGATCTGTAATTTCTTGAAAAAGCCCGCCACGCCAAGCAACGTAAACGGAAGAAGATAGTCAAGAAAAATACACACAATGACACCGATGGGATCGGGTACGTAAGCGACCGTTCCGATACCGAAAATGAGCTGCATCAAACTGTATACAAAGGCTGCGGCAAAGCCCGCCTTAACACCGTATACGAAACCGCACATCAGAATGGGCACCATCGAAAAAAGCGTAACCGCGCCGCCGAGAGGCGCTTCGTAAAGCTTTACGAAGGACAAAACGGTAGCAAGCGCCACCAGCATCGCACATTCACAAAGCCTTTGCAACTTTTGTCTGTCTTTCACGTCAAAAACCATCCTTTCTTTTAAATTCGTTCTGTCGAAAACCGTTTTTCCCACGTGAAGAAAAACAAAAAAACCACGGCAAAAGCCGTGGAAGAATCTACCGGTTTCGTAAGCTTAAAACGAAATTTCCCGAAAAGAGTATAATCTTCCTACGGCGGCATTATCCGCATCAGGTTATTGGGGTTCGGCAAAAAGCCGTCTCAGCGTAAAGCACCCCCGACTATATTTTCGACATTGTTATTATATGATAAAAAAACTCCTTTGTCAAGAGTATTTTTATACAAAAAAGCACAATTTGACCTTGACAAAATCATTATATTTATAGTATAATAAACCTATGATGCAGACCTATGTCGTTTCAAAGCGGTTAAGGCGTAAAATTCCGAATCCGCTACAACAAAAAAAGACACTCCCGCCGGGTGTCTTTTGAAGACAACTGAATCCATCGGCGGAGAAATGGGAAAAAGATATGAAGAAACTCATCGTCCTTTTGGCAATGCTCGTCCTCATCGTTGCAGCGATCACCGCTTGCGGCGAAGATCCGATCAGCTCTGTCCAAACCACAACCAGTCAAACCGTCAGCACGACGGATAGCGGCAGTACGTTAACTACCACCGCAACGTCACCGGTCGTCTACGCAACGACTGACGAATTCGGTAATAAGTCAAGCGAAGCCGTCGAACCGGAATATGTTGAAGGCGACTTCACCTATATGGTCTTTGCCGATCACGCTAAGCTTCTTTCTTATACGGGAAAAGATACCGAAATTGTAATTCCCTCGACAATCAAATCGGGCGCCGTTAACGTAACGCAGATCGGAAACTCTGCGCTCAGAGATCTGACGGCAACCAAGATCACCGTCAGCGAAGGAATCGTAGCACTCGGTCACGACGTATTTTATAGCTGCCGTAACCTTACCGATGTATCGCTCCCCTCAACGCTTACCACAATGAATGACGGTGCTTTCCGTTTCTGTGAAGCATTGACAACCATTGTCCTTCCTGACTCGGTTACCACGATGGGCGACGATACCTTCTACAACTGCGTATCGTTGAAATCGGTCAAGTTGCCTGCGAATATCACCGCAATCAAGAACCAGACCTTCGCGCATTGCCCGTCGCTTGAAAGCATAGACATTCCCGCAACCGTCACTACCATCGGTGCGGAAGCCTTTTCCTTCTGCTCGTCGCTTAAAACCTTCACCTTCAGCAATACCATCAAGGCGATCGGCGAAAGAGCTTTCTACGACTGCACCTCGCTTACCGAATTAAAGCTTCCCGAAAGCATTACCTATATTCCGAAGTATGCGTTCTACAACTGCTCTTCACTGAATGAAGTTTCTTTCGGCACAAAGATCGACTATATCGGCTCTTATGCCTTCTACGGCTGTTCGGCTCTCAAGACCGTCACCCTTCCCGAAAAGGTCAAAACGCTCGACATCGGCGCATTTGCATACTGCACCGGCCTTGAATCAATCACTCTGCCCGATACCCTGACCGAGATCAGCGATCGCTTGTTCTTCAAGTGTGACAAGCTCGCGACCGTCAACATCGAGGGCGAGCTTACCGCAATCGGCGCCAGCGCATTCTCGTATACCGCGCTCCGCAGCTTTACGCTTCCCGCAAGCGTTACCGAGCTTGGTATTTCGGTATTTGCATATTGTTCTTCACTCGAAAGCTTTACCTTTGCTGAAGGCACGACGCTTTCCGCAGTTCCTCAGCTTATCTTTACTTACTGTACTTCCTTAAAATCCATTGTCATTCCCGATTCGATGCTCGCTATTCAGAACGGCGCCTTCTCGGGATGCTCGGCGCTGGAAGACGTAACGCTCAGTCCCTATACGACCGAACTCGCTCTTAACGCCTTTCTCAACTGCCCTAAAATCAAAAAGATCGTTCTTCCCGACACGATCACGAAGATCATCAAGGGTTCTATCTGCATCGTTCAGATAAACGGCGTGAATACACCCGTCACCACAACCGAAGTTCATGCTTTCACCGGAGGCGCGGTTGACACCTATCTTTCCGGTCTCGGACTCACCTTCACCTCTCTCGGTCACTCCGGTTACGCCAGCAACGACGAACTCACCGCTGAACTTAAAGCAGGTACGACCGATCAGTATATCCTTACGGGCTATAACGGCACTGCTACCTTGCTTAATATCCACAAAACCTACAAAAACGGTACGGTTGTCGGCATCGGCAACAATTTCCTCAAAGGCAATACCGAAGTTACCGAAGTTACACTCCCTGAAACAATAACGACGATCGGCGCATCGGCATTTGAAGGCTGTACCGCCCTTGCTACAATCAACTTCCCTGCAACGCTCGTTTCGATTGGTAACCGTTCCTTTATGAACACCGCCATCTCTATTGCAAAATTCGGCGCGGCATTTGAATCAATCGGCGCATCAGCATTTGAAAACTGTACGTCGCTCACTACGATCGGTGTCGGTACCGGCGTACCGCTGAAAGAAATCGGCGCTTCTGCATTTAAGGGTACGTCAATCACCTCGTTTGCTCTTTCCAAGTCTGTTGAACAGATCGGCGACGAAGCATTTGCTAACTGCAAAACGCTTCTTACCATTACCTTTAACGGCGACGCTCCCGTAATCGGTAAAAATGTCATCAGCAGCGACATGGTAATGACATTCTTCAAATATTCATCGAACAACACCACCTTCGTCGTTGATGAAAACGGCAAATGGAATGGCTACAACATAACCAGCAACCAACCCACGTCCGTGTTTAAAAACGATTTTGACAATCTTCCCGACGGTCTGACGGTAGAGCTGAAATACAACGGCGAGCTTGTTATCAGCGGTTCGGTAGCAATTCCCGATTACGCCTCGGCATCCGAAGTTCCGTGGTATGCATACCGTCATCAGATCAACAAGGTCACGCTGAAAAACGTTACCGGAATCGGTAATTACGCATTTGCCGATCACACCGCAATCACGACCATCACTCTTGATACGGTCAACACCTCGATTGGCGACTACGCTTTCGCGGATTGTATCAATCTGACAACCGTTGAACTCCAAAACGATGAGCTGACGACCATCGGAATCGGCGCATTCAAGAATACCGCTCTTACCGAAGTTACACTCTCGAAGGGTATCACCGAAATTAAAGACGAAGCCTTTATGAACTGCGCACAGCTCGTAAAATTCACGTCAAACACCGCGCTTACAACGGTTGGCGCAAAAGCCTTCACGAACACCGCGCTTACCACCGTCACACTTCCCACAACTGTTACCGTAATCGGCAACGAAGCTTTCAAGGATTGTGCATCGCTCACCTCGGCTACGATCTACGGTACGACCATCGGCGATTCCGCATTTGAAAACTGCTCCGCTCTCGCTACCATTTCAATCAAGAGCAAACCCGAAACGATCGGCGCAAAGGCATTCAAGAACACCGCCATCACCGAAATCAAGCTTGATGGCAACGTCCAGACGATCGGCGATGAAGCTTTCGCAAATTGCGTAAATCTTGCAAAGATTCAGCTCACGGGCAATGCGCCTACTCTCGGCAACAACGTCCTTGCAGGCGCACCGATCTACTGTTACTTCACCATCACCAAGACGGCTGAAGGTTACGAATTGGACGAAAACAGCAAATGGAACGGCTACGTTGCAGCTTCCAATCTTAGCACCGCCATTGCCACCTTCTCGCTTGCCAACGGCAAAATCACCGCTACCGTTAAGCTGAACGGCACGCTTGAGATCGTATGCGACGAAGAGACGGCAGTCGCAATGCCCTCCTTCACGTCAATGGAAAACGCGCCTTGGTCAGCTTATGCGCCCATCATTACCGCTGTTACCGTAAAGAATATCAGTGAAATCGGTGATTACGCATTTGCCGGTCTGAACAAGGTCAACACACTGACGCTTCCCAAGACTGTTACCAAGATCGGCGCACACGCCTTTGAGGGATGCGTACTGCTCACGAGCTTCACCAATACGGCAACCGAAATTGGAGACTACGCTTTCGCAGGCTGCACCAAGCTCAACACCGTTAATCTGGCAAACGCTACGGTATTCGGCAGCTATATCTTCACTGATTGTACCGCGCTTGCTACCGTTTTGATCAACGACAGCTCGGCGCTTGTCGAAGCCATCGCACTTAACGCATTCTACAATACGCCTTACGGCTCATCAATCGACTAAACAAACTGAAACAAAAAAATCCATCACGAACATCGTGATGGATTTTTTCTTTTGAAATTCTTTGTCGCTATGATGGCAGTTAACCTAACTTATATTTTTCGATCGCGTTTTCACGCATCTTATATTTTAAAATCTTACCCGCCGCATTCATCGGAAATTCTTTCACAAATTCAATATAGCGCGGTACTTTATGCCGTGCCATATGAGAAGTAACGTAAGCCTTTACATCTTCCTCGGTCATGCTCTCGCCTTCGTTCAGAATAATGCAAGCCATAATTTCCTCACCGTAACGCTTATCAGGAACACCGATAACCTGAACGTCCTTGACCTTGGGTGATGTCAGAATGAACTCCTCGATCTCTCTCGGATAAATATTCTCACCGCCACGGATGATCATATCCTTAAGTCTGCCGGTAATGCGATAATTACCGTCGGCATCACGGCAGGCGATATCACCCGTATGAAGCCAACCGTCTTTGTCAATAGCCGCCGCTGTCGCAAGAGGCATCTTATAATAGCCCTTCATGACGTTGTAACCGCGCGCCACAAACTCACCGTTTGCACCGTCGGGCAGGTCTTCACCCGTTTCGGGATCAATGATCTTACATTCCACGTTCGGAAATGCCGAACCAACCGTTTCGGTTCTCACTTCCACCGAATCCTCAACAAAACTCATCGTACAGCCGGGAGAAGCCTCGGTTTGTCCGTAAACCGACACGATCTCGGTCATATTCATCTTATCAATCGCCTCGCGCATCAAATCGGCAGGACAGTTTGCGCCCGCCATAATGCCTGTGCGAATATGCGAAAAATCAGTCTTCTCAAAATCCTCGTGATGAAGCATCGCAATAAACATCGTCGGAACACCGTTGAAACAGGTGATATGCTCGCGGTGGATGCAGGAAAGCGCAGGCTTCGGGGAAAAATACGGAAGAGGATAAATGGTCGCGCCGTGTGTCATCGAAGACGTCATCGAAAGTACCATGCCGAAACAATGGAACATCGGCACCTGGATCATCATACGGTCAGCCGTCGAAAGATCCATCTTATCACCGATACATTTACCGTTATTGATAACGTTATAGTGCGTCAGCATAACGCCCTTCGGGAAACCCGTCGTACCCGAAGTATACTGCATATTGCAAACATCGTCGGGTTTAACAAGCGAAGCAAGACGCTTAACCTCGTCCATAGGAACACTCTTACCTCTCTCAAGCGCATCCTCCCATGTCAGACAGCCTTTTTGACGGGAGTCAACCGTAATCACGTTACGAAGGAAAGGCAATCGCTTGGCGTGCAGACTCTCACCCGACTTCATACTTTCAAGCTCGGGACAAAGCTCCTTAATGATACCGACATAGTCGGAATCACGCCAACCGTCAACGAGAATGAGCGTGTGCGTATCAGACTGACGAAGCAGATATTCCGCCTCATGAACCTTATAAGCGGTATTCATCGTTACGAGCGCCGCACCGATCTTGGTGGTTGCCCAGAAAGCGATATACCACGCGGGGACGTTAGTCGCCCAGACGGTAACATGCGAGCCGGGACGAACACCGATTGCAATCAGCGCGCGCGCAAACTCGTCAACGTCGTCACGAAATTCCGCGTAAGTTCTCGTGTAGTCGAGTGTGGTATAACGAAATGCAAGCTGATCGGGAAAATGATCCACAATCTTGTCAAGCAATGAGCCAAAGGTTTCATTTATAAGCGAATATTTCGGCCAAATGAAGCGTCCCGTACCCGCGCGATTTTGATACATCGCAACGTCGCGGTGCTTCTTTTCCTCAAAACGCTCCATATAGGTTACAAAATGCGGGAAAACAATTTCCGGATCAGCAAGCTCCGCCTCCCACTCGGGATTCCATTCAAACGACAGATAACCGTCAAAAATAACCGAGCGAAGCGCGTTGATAAAACGCTCCACGGGCAGCTCGCCCTCGCCCATCAGGCAGTAGGTGACCTGATCCTTCGTGCCCTTCATATCTTTAATATGCACGTGCTTAATATACGCGCCAAGATTTTCAACCGTCTTCTCGGGTTCTTCACTGTACAGACGGTAAGGATGCGAAATATCCCAGAGCGCACCAAGATAGTCGGAAGCAAATACACCGAGAATAGCGGCAAGCCTTGAGGTATCAGCATAAATGCCTGCCGTTTCAACAAGAAGCACGATACCTGACTTTTCCGCCATTGCCAGCGCTTTTGTTAAAAATTCAATCACAACGCCATTCAACGTATCAAAGGATTCACCGTCGGTTTCTTTGGCATACAAACGGATGTAAGGACATCTCACACTCTTGGCAGCGGCAATATAGTCGGCAAGCATTTTGAGATTATCCTCAACCGCGTTACCGTCAGCCATATTAAAAACTGTATCAATACAGGGAATCACGATACCGAGATTGGCAAGCGAGCGATACGCTGTCAGCGTTTCACCCGAAAAAATCGCGCCCTCAACCTTAAAAACATCTTTATCAATATTGTGTATTTCAATGCCCGAAAACTGCATATCCTTCGCCAGCGCAACATATTCTGCCCAGGAAAGACCGCTCCAATAATCGGTCGAAAAACAAAGCTTCATAGTATATCTCTTTTCTTTTAATTAGCGTTCTTCAAAAACAATCTTGTTCAGTGCCGTAACGTAAGCCTTTAAGGAAGCACCGATAATATCGGTCGATGCGCCCGTACCTGAATAAACTCTGCCGTTCGAGCGCAAACGAACAAGAGCTTCGCCCATTGCCTCCTGCCCTCTTGTAACAGAAGCAATGCGGAAATCGTCAAGCTCGTAATGCGTACCGATCACGCGCTCAACTGCAAGGAAAGCCGCGTCGATCGGACCGTCGCCAATAGCAACACCGTGACGGATCTCACCGTCTTTTTCGATCTCAACCTGCGCCATGGGAGAAATGCGGTCGCCGCTGTTCACGATGTAGGAACGAAGCACGTAAGTAGGCGGTACTTCGTCGGCAACGTCGGCAATGATGGTTTCAAGCTCCTTGCCGCTGACCGATTTTTTCTCAGCAAGCCTTTCAAACGCCTCGTACACCTTAGCAACGTCATCATCGGTCAAAACGTACCCGAGATGCGAAATCACTTCACCGATCTGCGAGATCGACGTACCGCGGCTCAATAAAATATCATCTTCATTCTGCTTGGCTTCCACTGCCGTTGCCGCGCTCTCGCGTTTTTCGCCGTTCAGCCAAGGCATCGAAGAAACGGCTCGGTGCACGCCCGTCGAATCAATCGCCATCGAAAGCGAAAGATCTGTGCCGCGCAAAGCAACCGTGCGTACCAAAGCATCAAGACTAACGGTATGACCGCCGATCATCGTGGTCTTAACGCCGCCCGCTTCACCGCAAAGAGCGGCAGTAGCATTGGCACATGCCATCGAAAGCTCGTTGGATACCGCAATGTCAATCGGATACACTGCGATTTCGGGATTTTCAGAAACGAAGCGTGAAAGGAATTCGGTAAATTCCATAGGAGTCATTACGCCCTCGCTGTCGCATAAAGTGAAATAAGTAGCGCCCGCTTTTTCAGCAACCGCCATCGCTTGTTTCAGGAAGGCTTCCTCACTTCTCGTCGCATCGAGAGCAACGAACTCAACGCTCGCGCCGAGAGATGCCGCAAAAGCGATCTGTGCGGCGATCATATCAAGCACCTGTGCAGGCTTTGCCTTGCAAAAATACTCCATCTGAACGACCGATACGGGAAAAGCCACGGCAAGACGCTTGTTTTCAAGAGGAAGGAGCGCTTCCCATGCGCCGCGAGCCTCCTCTTCGGTCTTGCCCGCAGAAGCAACGACCGTCACGTTCTGTACAAAAGGGGCAACCGTCTTAATAAAAAGCTTATCCTCGCCCGATGCACTGAGAGCGCCAAGCGCGATCGCGTCTACTTTAAGCGCGGCAAGCGAACGAATAAAAAAAAGCTTTTCTTTAAAGGTAAGTCCTTTTACCTGAGAAAAAGTCGTATCAGTGATGCGAATCTGTTTCATATAATTCTCCTATACAATCAAAATAAAACGTCCCCGAAGCTTTCGCTTCGGGGACGATAAATATCGTCGGTACCACCCGAATTGCCATAAATGACCACTCTGATCGGACTCAAAATAAGTCCTATGCCGTGATAACGGGGCAAACCGTAGCCTTTTACTGCTATTTCAAAAGCTCCGCTACGAAGGCGAGCTTGCATTGTCAGCCCCTACCGACTCACAGCATCCGTCGGCTCTCTGAAAGTGACTTTTGACCCTGCATGACCTTCATCATTGCGTTTACAAGGGGCATTATAGCACAGCAAAAAGAATTTGTCAAGAAGAATTTTTAATTTTTTAAAAAAACTTGTCAAGTTTTTTGTTTCTAACAGCATTTTCCCAAACAGACGCCCCTTGACATTTTCCAAAAAGCCCTCTATAATATAAAGGAAGAAATGTGAAAGGAAACACCATGAAGATCACCAATATCTTCCTAGAAACCCCACTTGAAAAATCCTACCGCGTACTGCTCATCGCCGATATGCACTCGAAGATTCCAAAAGATTTCCTTCAAAAAGCAACAAACCTTGCCCCCGATTTCATTCTCATCGCCGGCGACTTCGTCGACGGCAAAATGTCAGAACATCCCGCAATGCTCGCGCTGCTTGTCAGATTGTCCGAGCTTGCCCCCACCTATTATGCCACGGGGAATCACGAGCTGTTTACCGATACCGACCGCAAGCTCATCAAAGACACGGGTGTTTTACTGCTTGAAAACGACGATGCCGCTTTGGATGCCATCCGCATTGGCGGACTGAAGTCTGGCTTTGGACACATTCCGCATTTTTCCCAAACACCTGCCCCCGATCTTGCCTTTTTGGAAAACTTCACCGCCCTTGACGGATACAAAATTCTCATCGCGCACCATCCCGAATATTTCAAGGACTATATCCGCGATAAAAACATCAACCTCACCGTATCGGGACACGCACACGGCGGTCAGTGGCGACTTGGAAAGCTTGCCGCCTACGCGCCGGGACAAGGCATTTTCCCGCGCTACACGTCAGGACTGTATACCGAGAATGCACGCCACCTCATCGTCAGCCGAGGCATCGGCAACCACACCTTTATCCCCCGCATTTTCAATCCCACCGAGCTTTTGCTCATTACACTGAAAGGAAAAACGTAAAACAAAAAACTGTCTTCATTTTTTGAAGACAGTTTTTTACTGACCAAAAACGCTTGAACCTATTCTTTTTCCTCGGTTGTCGGCGTGTCCACGAAGGTAAGTTGTTTCTCACCGGGAAAATAATACCCAAGCTTTCGCATCATTCTGACAATATAAGCGTCGGTAATATCTTCATTCAGATCATGTGTCAAGCGCTCGTTTTCAAGAAGAAGCTGATCACGCAAGATTTCAAGCTCCCGAATGCGCTCCTTTTCCTTGGAAAGCGCGATCTGCGTGGAAATGACCGTCACGATCGCCACAAGAACGACCACAGTAATGATAATCAAAAACCAAATCTTTTTCTTCATATAACGTCCTCACTTCTTTTCCCAAAAACGCTTACCGATCCACTGTCGCAAAAAACGAAAGATCGGGCGAAAAAACAGATAATACCCCAAACCAAAGCCAAGCATATTCAAAACGAAAACCGTCGCCCGTACCCTTCCGCTATGATAGACAAAAAACAGAATGGCATCCACAACACCGACTGCGGTAAAGAGCAAAAAATCACGGAACGCCACCAAAACATGCCGCAAAACGCGCCCAAATACCGAACGTGGCTTATGAAAAAAGAAAAGCTCACTCAAAATATAGATAAGAGATGCCAGAACGCCCACAAGAAATCCGCCTGAAAACAGGCAAAGAAGCGCTTTTTGGGAAAGATAGAGCTTCATCCCTTGCGCCCGAACAAACCCTTTTTGCGCGAAGGCTGATCATCCGAGTATAAAAGCGAATCAATCCGACCGTTCAACACAAGTACGCCGCTTGCAACGTCTGTCTTTTCAATATGTAACGCCTCACCCTCGACGGTAAGAACGCCAAGCTCTGTCGATAAGAGCGCGAAATTCGTATCAAATGCTAAAATATCGTGAACTCCGTCGAGCGAAAGCGTCTGCCGTCCCACCATCGTAAGCTCATTTCTGAAATTTTTTCCTTCTGCCATACGCCTCTCCTTTGCCATAGGTTTTAGCCTATTCTATGCAAAGGCAGAGTGATTTTATGCTTAGGACTGCGAAATGACCTCAAACATCGACGATGCCTCCGCTTTGCCGATATGCTCGACAGTCGAAAGCACCCGTACCACCAGCGTGCGCTGACCGAAACGGATCTCAATCTCATCCCCGATCCTGACTCTGTAACTCGGCTTGACAAGCTTGCCGTTAACGTAAATATGCTCGCCGTCGCAAGCATCCGATGCCACCGTTCTACGCTTGATCAGGCGCGACACCTTCAGATATTTATCAATTCTCATTATTTTCCTCTTCCGTTACTTCAAGAATACGGCGATCACAAGCATCGTAAAGCGCCTTTTCGGGATCAATACCGTTCTCATTACAAAGGGTGGCAATATCGAATAAAAGATCGCCTACCACAACGTCGAACGGCTTCCCATAGCCCGCTTTTGCCGCTTTTTTTGCAATTTTTGTCGCGCGCATCAGCGAAGGCAGACTGCGCGACACCGAGTTTAAGGTATCAGATACCGTCTTCTGTTTTTTGGTTTCCGCCTTGATCTTATCCCAATTTGTTAAAACCTTATCGGTGGTATCCGCCTCTACGTCAGCGAAAATATGAGGATGGCGCACCACGAGCTTGCGACAAACCTCATCAGCCACGTCGTCAAAGGTAAAATCACCCGCTTCCTCCGAAATACGCGCATGAAAAACAACCTGCAAAAGCACGTCACCAAGCTCCTCACGAAGAAGCGACGCATTTTCCGTATCGATTGCCTCAATAACTTCGTAGGTTTCCTCAATAAAATTCGAACGAATCGACTCATGTGTTTGCTCTCTGTCCCAAGGGCATCCGTCCTCGGCACGAAGAAGTGCCATAATATCAACAAGATCGTCCACTGTGTATTTTTCCTTATTTTTTAAGCGTTTTGCCTGTTCGTTCATAACCATCATCCTTTATATTTTCATTATGATATGGATTTATTTTCCTTTTTAAAAAATTCAACAAATTCTTTTGATCGTAAAATGCCGGAGACTGCGATCAGAACGAGGGCAAGCGCACCCGAAAGAAAGATCGCAAGAAGTGTAGCAATGCGAAAGTCGACAATATAGCTATCGAAATAATGCTTCGCGAAATATCCCACACCAACCGAAATCGTCGAAATCGAAAAAGGTAAGAGCACAATCCGCGAAAGAAGCTTCCGATCCGAACATTTCGCAAGAGCTGCAAGATTGATCGCCGCCGACACGGCATAGGAAAGCAGCGTGCCAAAAGGCGATACCGCTTCCCCAAGAAAAGAAACACCCAAAAGAGTAAATAAAAGCTTTAAAAGAGCGCCGACAAGAAGCGATACCGTCGGCAGCCAGAGCTTTCCGTGAGCCTGCAAAAATGCTGCCGAAACCGTCATAATGCCAAAGGGGAAAATGGCAATGGCAACTAAGGCAAGATGCGGATAAGCACGCGAAATAGCAGCAGAATCGGTATAAATAAGTAATAACGCATCGCGTGAAAAAAGCGAAAGTCCGAGCGCGGACAGCACCGATACAAGCGCCGTAATCACCAAAGCGCCCGAAACAAGCGAATGCGCGCGCTCCTTTTCCCCTTTTGCAATCGCGCGGCGAAGCGCAGGCAAGGCAGAAGCAGCAATCGGCGTAATCAAAATCTGAGGCATGTGAAAAAGCGGCAAAACGAGAGAAGAATAATTGCCCCACGCCGCATTGGCGGCATCAGGACTGTATCCCACCCTCTGCAATGCGCGCATCAGAAGCAAAAGATCGAGCGTAGTCACAAGCGTCGCCGCAAGTGCCGACAGCGTGATCGGCGTTGCCGTTTTCAGCGTATCAAGCGTAAGATACCGCCTTTCATCGCGCGAAAGCAATACCGCACTTCTTTTCTCGCGGCAAAAAAGCGACAGAAAAAGATAGGTCAAAAAGGTTGCAAAGGAAAGCCCTAAAATCGCATACGCCGCCATTTTGTCCTTGGTAAAGCCGTAGGATGCGGCAAGCCCCAGAAAAAAAAGACCGAAAAAAAGCTTTCCAAACGCCTCGATCATCTGCGACAAAGCGCTCGGAAGCATATTTCCCCTGCCCTGATGGTAGCCACGATACACCGAGGCGGCAGTTACAAACCACAAAGACGGAGAAACGGCAAGAAGCGAAAGATAAGCGTCACGAGAGCCGAGCATGAGAGCAAACGGCTTTGCCAAAAGAAAAAGGAGCAAAAAAAGCGAGATACCGAGAATAAAGGAAAAACGCTTCATCATCAAAAAACGTGCATACGCCCGATTTTGTGACTCGCCCGCAAGATCCTTTGCCACCGACAGCGAAAGCGCCGTGGGTAGTCCCGAGCTTGACAAAACAAAAAAGAAGGTGTAGACGGTATACGCCGCATTAAAATAACCCATACCGTCATCCCCCAACCGATTGGTCAGAGGAATTTTATAAATCATACCGATAACTTTAACAAAAAGTCCCGCCGCCGTCAAAAACAAAGCGCCCTTGACAACGCCGTCAGCACTCTTTTTCACCAAAACCGATCACCCTCGCCTTCTGATGCCGAAGGCAAATGCCAAACGGCTTAATAATCACAAACCCGTTTGAAATTATCCTTGATCTTTTCAATATCCAGCGTGGTATATGCGCCATTTTCGTAGAGAATACGTCCGTCTGCCACCGTCATTTTCACGTTCGCCGATTTTGCGGCATAAAGCACCGTATAAATGGGATCGTAAGTCGGCGTGGTATTAATCTCGTCCAGCGAAAGAAGCACAAGATCGGCGCGATAACCGACTTCAAGCTTTCCGCAGTCGAGCCGTCTTTGTGCAAACGCACCATTAGCGGTTGCGATCTCCAGAATATCCTTTGCCTTTCCTGCCGTAGGGTCTTTAGCCGAGCCCTTGGCAATCAGGGACGCCACGTACATTTCGCGGAAAAAATCGAGCGAATTGTTCGATGCCGCGCCGTCCGTGCCAAGCGCAACGTTCACACCGCGCTCGGTCATCGTTTTTACGCGCGCAATACCGCTTCCCAACTTTAAATTACTGCAAGGATTATGCGATACCGTCGCCTTATGCGCGGCAAGAATATCCATATCGCTCTCGGTCAGCCATACACCGTGCGCGCAGGTCGTGGGTGCTGAGAACGTGCCGCAATCGCGGAAAAACTCGGTTGGCGTCTTGCCACGGCGGGCAATACATTCATTATGCTCGTTTTCAGTTTCCGAAAGGTGCAGCTGCATCATATAACCGTTTTCAGCGGTGTACGCCGACACGTCGCGGATATAACTTTCGACATTTGAATACTCAGCGTGGATCGACATATCAATCTTGATTCTGCCGTCATCAGCATTATGATAGGTTTTCGCAAGCGAAACACCCTCTAAAAAGCGAGAATCATTCCTTGCCGTCATTCCCTCCTCAAAAGAAACGAGCGAGCGGGAAAGATTTGCCTTAATACCCGACTCCAACACCGCCTCGGCAGTCTTATCGCAAAAGAAATACATATCGGAAAAGGATACGATGCCGCTTGCCAGCATTTCGGCGATCGCCATCAGCGAGCCGTACTTGACTTTATCGTTGTCAAGACGGTCTTCAGCAGGCAGAATGCGGGTATCCAGCCACTCACGAAGCGACATATCCTCACCGTAGCCGCGAAAGAGCGTCATTGCCGCATGACAGTGCGTATTATAAAAACCGCTCATAAGAAGGTTACCGCGGCAGTCGATCACACGTTCAAAATGACCGCTTGGACGGTCTTCACCGATATACGCTATTTTTTTATCCTCAGTTGCAAGATACACAATGCGACGATCGAGTAACATCGCGTTCTGAAACAACAATTTCATAAACAGTCCTCCTTGTTACAGGTCATTCTCCCCGTTTCCCGATAAACTCGCGGAAGATGGAATCATCAGGCAGAAAATCCGACGAAATTGACGGTACGTGATCGTATTCCGTCATCAGAAGCTTCGCTTTTTCGTAATAAGGTGAGTCTTCCTTTACCACCGCAAGATAGGCAAGGTAAAGATCGCGAATCATGGCAGGCTCATAGCCCATCGTCGAATCAATACGAAAATCAACGTCGTATTCAACAGGCTCAAGATACTGCTTTTCGTTGGCGCGTACCCCTTCCCAAAGCATAAAGGTTGTATCGGGCTGAGCCGCGCGATACCGAAAGTCACGCACAAGACGTCTTGCAAAACGAAGCTCATGCGACTCAAAAAGCTCCCCTCCTGCCGCAATTGAGCTTGCAGGACGGATATACACCGAAAAATAGGGTTCATTGCCAAGAAGCGCAAGCACCTCGGGATAAATCGCCTGAATACCCTCAAAAAGGTACATATCTGCCGTCGAAGCATCAAACGCATCTGTGCGGTCACGCTCACCCGTTTTAAAAGAATAATGCGGAAGCATCGCCATACGACGTTCCCGAAGCGCAAGCATCGCTTCCTTCAATCCTTCAAGATCAATGGTAGTGGGCGAATCAAAATCAATCGGTTGCCCCGCCTCCTTGGCGCGTTTTTCAAGAAGCGCGCGACTCAGGTAAAAATCGTCAATCGAAATAACCTTAACCCTTACACCCTTTTGAGAAAAGGCAGAGACGATACGGCTTGAGGCAGTAGTCTTACCCGAACAGGACGGTCCGGACAGCATCACAAAATGCGTTTTACTCGCTAAAATTCGATCAGCACAGTCCTCAATTTGTCGATTAAAATTGTCCTCACAAGACAAAATAAAATTCTTTTCCTCGTCAGATGATTTAAAATAATAAGAAATTGAAATAATCGGATCCATTTTCTTTCCTCTCTCTGTGCATCCTATTCTTTTTTCTCAGTTTACATACGTATCAAAAAAGCACTTGATCTTATCGGTATACTGCTCTTCAAACTCTTTGTCAGATATTTTCAGATATTCAAAGGGATATTTCGGCATAAAGGTACGCTCAATCTTAGCGTTTTCGCGCGATACAAGCTTTGTAACCGAACCCGCGCCCACCGCAAAGATATGGTGAAGCTCCTCCATAATCAGTACGTTATACAGTCCCTCCGCGCCCGGCAGTGAAAAGCCGACGTTTTCAAGATTGCCTACCGTATTCTTCTGTCGGTAAATATAATAGGGCACGTAACCTGCCAGCTTTGCCTTGATCTGCGAATAATCGACACTCTTCTGTGCCTCGCCGCTGGTAATCGCATAGCTGTTAAAACCGCCTTCCTGCGCCATATCGGCGCTTTTTTTAATGCAAAAGGTGTGAATGGTTAAATTATCGGGACGAATCTTCAGAATGTTCTCAACGCTCCTCGAAAAACTGCGATACGTATCACCGGGAAGCCCGGCAATGAGGTCGGTATTGATATACTGTATGCCGGAATTCCTTGCAATATCATAGGCTTTGAAAAAATCCTCACTCGTATGACGGCGACCGATCCGTAACAGCACCTCGTCGTTTAATGTCTGCGGATTGATGCTCACGCGCGTAACGCCCGCCTCGCACAGCAGCCTCATCTTCGCTTCAGTGATGGTATCGGGACGTCCCGCCTCGCAAGTAAATTCCTCAAGCGACGAAATATCAATATGCTCTGCCAGCTTATCAAGAATTCTCATCATCTGATCTTCGTCAAGAGTCGTGGGTGTTCCGCCCCCGATATAGACCGTTGTAACGGTCAGCTTTTTCTCTTTGATGATGCGAAATACACGGTCAAGGTCTAACAGCAATCGCTCCAAATATTCAGGAATAAGCGAATGCAACCGTTTTGTCGCATAGGACACAAAGGAACAGTAGGCACAGCGTGTCGGACAAAACGGAATGGAAATATACACGCTGCAAGAATCAGGCTTCAGATTTGATATGATCTTTTTTTCATTGACAATAATATCAGTGAGAAGCGATGCCTTTTTGGGATTGAGAAAATACTCGTGGCGAAGCGCCTTTCTGACATGAAACTCACTGCCCTCGTACTGCTCGTACAATTCCCCCGCGATCTTGGCAGGACGAATGCCCGTCATAATGCCCCACGAGGGCGTATGGCCGAAAAAGACCTCGCCTGCACGGAATACCGCCTTACCAACGGCAATCTTGCCCGCGCGCTTTTCATCAATACCGCTTTTCAAAGGCTGGGTAAATTCACCCGACGCGCTTTGCGAACCGATGGTAATGGTTGCCTGAGCAGAAATACTGCCATCCTCACCGTGTACAGAAGAAACCGATACGATCGGCGTTTCCTCGGTAATCTCCTCATCCTGTGCAAATTTCGCGCCCGGAAAGAAGATCATACAAAGCGCCTGAATATAATTCATATTGACGTCGGTATTTAAAATCAGCTTCATACGTTACAATCCTTTTGACTTACTTTTTCTTTAACACGTCGCTGTCCATCACGATGGTAACGGGACCGTCGTTATGGATCTCATACGCCATATCCGCCCCAAAAACACCGCGGCCGACTTTTTTTCCGAGATTTTTCTCAAATTCCCCGATAAAATACTCATAAAGACGGTTTGCCTCATCAGGAGCTGCCGCCGCAAGATAATCGGGACGGTTGCCTTTTTTATAATTTGCCATCAGGGTAAACTGCGATACCACGATTGCGCCTCCCCCGATATCAAGAAGTGAAAGATTCATTTTATCATTTTCATCGCAAAAAATGCGAAGCTTCGCAATTTTCGGAGCAAGCAGATCGGCATCAAGCTCGGTATCGCCCTCCGCTACACCGAGAAGGATGGCAAGACCTTGACCGATCTCGCCTGTCACCTTGCCCTCCACCGTTACTTTTGCATAAGTTACACGCTGAACTACCGCTTTCATAGGTTATCATTCCTCTGTTTTCAAAAAATTATCAGGTATAACCGCGCTTTACGTCAATCACGTGCGCGATTGATTTTAAGCGCGACATGATCGACTTGAAATGGTCGATGTCACGGCAGCCAACCGTCATATTCACAAGAATACCGTTTTGCTTGGTTTGCGTATTGATCTGATGTAAGGACACCTTCATTTCGGCAAGCGCCATCGTCAGATTTGCAAGAAGGAGCATATCCTGCTCGGCAAATACCTGAATGATCGCCTCGAACAAATTGCCGTCCCCCGAGCCTCTGCCTGCATTCTGCTCCCATGAAGCCGTCACAAAACGTCCCTTGTTTTCAGGATTATTTTCAGCAACAATGAGATTGGGACAATCGCTCTTATGGATCGAAATGCCAAATCCTTTGGTAATGAAGCCGGCAATTTCATCGCCCGGCAAAGGATTACAGCATCGTGCAAACTTCACCTCACAGCCGTCAACGCCGTCAACGATCACGCCGCCCTTATTCTTTTTACGGGGCTTAGTGACAATCGTTTCGACCTTTAATTCTTCTCTGGGTTCTTCTTCCACGCCCACCACGCGATCAAACTCGTCGCGCAATTTGACCGATATCTTCGACACCGCCATACCGCCGAAACCAATCGTGTTGAAAAGATCCTCAACCGAAGCAATGCCAAGACGGTGGATGACATTTTCGAGAATTTCATCACGCTGAGCAGGCGTATAAGGACGTTTGTATTTTTTGAACTCGCGCTCAATTTCCGCCTTACCTACAAGAATATTCTCAGCACGGCGCTCCTTTTTAAACCACTGACGGATCTTGGAGCGCGCTTCGCCCGTCTTCACGATCTTCAACCAGTCACGCGAAGGACCGCGCGAGGAAGCCGAGGTGATGATCTGCACGATATCGCCGTTTTCAGGAATACGATCAATCGGCGCAATAATACCGTTAATCTTCGCACCCACCATTTTATTGCCGACTGCCGAGTGAATCGCATAAGCAAAGTCGATAAGCGTCGCACCCTGCGGAAGTGTGATCACATCCCCCTTGGGCGTAAAGACAAAAATTTCATCCTGAACGATGTCCACTTTTAAAGCGCGCATAAATTCTTCAGAGTCGTGCGTTCCCTCCTCGCTTTCGATCAGCTTGGAGATCCAGCGGAGCTTTTCATCAAAGCTCTCGTCCGATTCCTTGATACCCGATTTGTATTTCCAGTGCGCCGCCACACCGTATTCTGCGATCTGGTGCATCTTTTTGGTACGGATCTGTACCTCAAAGGGTATACCGTCACGTCCGATTACCGTAGTATGAAGCGACTGATACATATTGGGCTTCGGGGTAGAAATATAATCTTTAAAACGTCCCGGCATCGACTTGAAGGCATCGTGAATGATACCGAGAACAGTATAGCATTCAATATCATCGTTGGTAATAATACGGAAAGCGTAAAAGTCATAAATCTCATCAAAAGATTTATTCTGCGAAAACATTTTACGGTAGATACTGTATACACTTTTAACACGTCCGTCTATGATAAAAGACAGTCCGTTTTCATAAAGCTTATCGAGAAGCACCGCTTTGGTACGAGCGATAAAGTCGATATTCTGTCCGTATTTGTTTTCAATATCCTCACTGACCTCATCGTAACCGATGGGGTCAAGATAGCGAAGCGAAAGATTTTCAAGTTCCTGCTTGATACGCTGCATACCGAGTCTGTGAGCAAGAGGCGCGTAGACCTGCATCGTTTCAAGAGCGGTGATACGGCGCTTCTGATCGGTTTTGACGTTCAGGGTACGCATATTATGAAGGCGGTCGCAGAGCTTAATGAAAATAACTCTCACGTCCTTTGCCATCGCAAGAAACATCTTGCGAAGGTTTTCCATATGCTCCTCTTCTTTATCGTCAAAGGGAATCTGCACGAGCTTTGTCAAACCGTCAACAAGCTGAGCAACCGAGTCACCGAATTCCTTTTTGATAATATCAAGTGAGATCTTCGATCCGCAGTCCTCAACGGTATCGTGTAAAAGCGCGGCGCAAACCGAATCGGTATCAAGACCAAGCGATGCCACAATCTCGGCAACGGCAATCGGATGCATAATATAAGGCTCGCCGCTGATGCGGAACTGCCCGTCGTGCAAACGGTACGCATATTTATACGCGCGCTTGATCTTATTCATGTCGTATGAACGGTTGTTGTCGTCAAGCGTCATTACCAGCTTGGCAATCGCTCCATACATAGTCGTCACCTCTTTATTGACCCTCGGTAGAAAGTCCTTTATTTCATCATTTGCTGCTTTAATTTCGTATAGGTCGGTGCGCGCTCGGTATCGACCTTATTTTTGACGTAATTCACGGCATAACGGATATTTTCACCGTTTTCACCCGAATAGCTGATCGCTACGATACCGCATTCATCAAGAATTTTAAGAATCACACGAAGCTTGACGTAGTTCATACGCGCATTGCCCGAAAATTGTGAAAGAAGCTCTCGGACACCCGTAATATCGTCCTTGGTATTCCCATAATGGCGTTTGAACCAAAGATAAATCGGCGCAATATCGTCGCGTGTCGGCAAAATATCCTCGCTTTTATCAAAAGGCGCGCCGTTCATCAGTTCTTCAAAACGGCGGCGATCATCGTCCGAAATAGCAAAGCTTTCTTCGGATAGCCGCATATCCTTAACGATCATCTGCGCCGAGCGCGTACCGCGAAATTCATTGACGGAAACCTGTACAAGCAGATCAACGGTATCACCGCCATAATATTCAAGCTCCGAACGGCTCCTGCCAAAGCGCAGCGCCGATGCCTGACAGTTTTCTTTGGCAATGAGAAAACGGGCATGCTTTTCGCCAAGCGGCATCACGCCGCGAAGGATAATTCCCGAAAGCAAAAAGACAGGAGAAGGATTGGCAATGCCGAAGGGCTCAAGCTTGAAAAGATCTTCGGCAAGCGAAAGCGTAACGTCGTCAAGCGAGATCTCACAATCAACTTCAACTCCGGCGCCGCTCTCACCGTCACCGAAATGCGACTTCACGTAATCGTTAAGATGATGGCGGAAATCGTCAATACGACCGCGCTCAACCGAAAGCCCGGCGGCAAGCTCATGACCGCCGAACTTAATGAGATATTCAGCAGAATCGGTCAGGGCTTCGACAAGATTCAAGCCCTTTACGCTTCTGCCGCTCCCCTTGCCGATATCGCCGTCAAAGGAAATGAGAATTGAGGGTAATCCGTAGCGCTCGGTAATACGCGAAGCAACAATTCCGATAACGCCGTGATGCCATCCGTCGTCGGCAAGCACGATCACACGGTCGTTCTCAAGATCGCATTCAGCGGCGATCTTCGCCTCCGCTTCCTCGATAATACGATTTTCCTCCGCCTGACGGGCGCGATTGATCTCGCAAAGCTCGACGGCGATCTTCTCGGCTTCAGCAGGATAATCGGTTAAAAACAAGCGCGCCGCACGCTCGGCAGAGTCAATTCTGCCCGCCGCATTGATACGGGGCGCTACCGTAAAGCTGATCGTCGTGGCGGTAATAGCCGCCGTTTTGCGCTCGCCGCCCGATGCCGCCGCAAGAAGCGCCGAAAGACCCATTCTCGGACAGCTATTCATAATAGCAAGCCCCTTTTTCACAAGCAGACGGTTTTCATCCACAAGAGGCATAACGTCTGCCACCGTACCCATTGCCACAAGATCAACGTAACGCGCACAAAGCGACTCCATCAGCGTATTCTTTTCTTCTTCGCTCCTTGCGTGCGAAAGCTCACAGGCAGAGATCAGCTTGAAAACCACGCCAACGCCTGCAAGCTCCTTAAACGGATAAACGCTGTCGTGCCGTCTGGGATTGACAACGGCATAAGCATCGGGCAATACCGCCTGACACTCGTGATGGTCAGTCACAACGGTATCCATACCGAGCGAGGAAGCGTACGCTACCTCGTCGATCGCCGTCACACCCGTGTCAACGGTGATCATCAGACTGACACCGCTTTCGTGAAGCTTATCAATGGCAGCGTTATTCATACCGTAACCCTCACCGTTACGCGAAGGAATGTAATACTCCGTTTTCAGACCGCGCGCCTTAAGATAAAGCGTAAGAACGCTCACCGAAGTCACGCCGTCCACGTCGTAATCGCCGTAAATCACGACTTTTTCGCGATCTTGTATAGCGCGCTCGATACGCTCGACTGCCTTTTCCATATCGGGAATTAAAAAAGGAGAATGAAACTCGCCCTCCTCAAACAAAAACTTTTTGGCAAGAGCGGGATCGGTATAGCCGCGCTGACAGAGAAGCCGCGCCGTTACCGACGAAATACCAAGTGTTTCCCGCAAAAGAAGCACCTCGGGCGCATCCTCGCCAAAACCGTTTTTCAAGATCCATTTACTGTTCATTGATTTTATCACTTTCCATAGATTCGACCGGCTTGAATTTGCCGATCACAGAAGCGGCAATCCGAAGACCGTCAAGAGCGGCAGAAGTAATACCGCCGGCATAACCCGCGCCCTCTCCGCAGGGATAAAGACAGGGCATACTGACGCTTTCGCCCGAATCTCCTCTCAGAATGCGAAGAGGAGCGGAGGTGCGCGTTTCAACCCCCGTCAAGGTAGCGTAAGGCGCATCAAAACCGCTGATTATGCGACCGAAACGGCGAAGACCCGTCATAAGAAGCGAAAGCTGTGCCTCGCTGAATAATTCTTTAAAATCGCAAGGTACAACCTTACCGCCGCGATAGCTCGGCACAACCTTCCCGTAAGAACTCCCGCTCTTTCCCGAAAGCAGATCGCCCACTGTCATAAAGGGCGCGGCATAAGGCTCGCCTCCCGCCTTCTTTGAAAGGATATATGCCCCTCTCTCAAGCCTTCGTTGGTACGCAATTGCCTGCATCGGATCGTTGCCGTAATCCTCCGGCAAAACCGAAAGACAAAGTGCCGCATTATCGTTTTTGCCGTCACGCGCACGATAACTCATTCCGTTTGTCACAACGGTTTCCGCCTCGCTTGCAGCAGCAACTACCTCACCGCCGGGACACATACAGAAGGAATATACGCCGCGATTGCCCTCGCGATAGGATAGCGTATACTCGGCGTGCGGAAGTACGGGAGCAAATTTGCCGTACATCGCGTCGTCAATATCGTTAGCCAAATGCTCGCATCTCACGCCAACCGAAAACGCCTTCGGCACAAGGGTATGCCCCGTTTCATATAAATGCCGATAAGTATCGCGCGCCGAATGTCCAATGGCAAGAATACACGCGCCCGCGGCAATTTCACCGCAATCGGTCTTCAATACGACACCGTCGCGACAGGAAATAATTTCATTCACGCGCGTGCGGTAACAAATCTCACCGCCAAGCGACAGAATACGCGCGGCGATTGCCTCGACAACCTTTTTTAAAATATCCGTTCCGATATGGGGCTTGGCATTCGTCAGAATATCAGAAGGCGCACCGAACTCCACAAGCCGGGCAAGAACGTAAGCGCACAAAGGATCATTTTTGCGCGTTACAAGCTTGCCATCAGAAAAAGTCCCCGCGCCGCCCGCGCCGAACTGAATATTCGACTCGGTATGCAGTAAACCGTTTTCAACAAAATCCAGAACGTCCCGCTCGCGCTCGGCAATCGAAGCGCCGCGTTCAAGAACAACGGGACGGTAACCGCGCTCAGCAAGCGCAAGAGCGGCAAACATGCCCGCAGGTCCAAAACCTATAACACAGGGGCGCGCCGAAAGAAGCGCCGTTCCAATCTTGGGTGCATAGGTCGCCTTTTCAAGAATAACAGCAGAAAGCTTTGCAAGCGTATCTTCAGACGGTAAAAACTCCACCGTCGCCGCCACCGAATACAGATAGGAAACCGCGTTTTTCTTACGGGCATCGACGGAACGCTTGGAAATATTCAGGAAAGTCGGCGCAAGACCGACCGAGGAAAGCTTCTTTTTCGCAAGAGAAAGCGCTTCCCTGTCATAATCCCGCCTTCCCACAAGGGAAAGCGGGATTTTGATATTTTGCAGTAAAAGCGTATACGTCATCAACTGATCGGCTTCACTGTTACGGTATACGGCTTACCTTCGGCAAGCACTTCGTATATCTTCGTTTTATATTCACCCAAAAGAACAATCATAAGCTTAACCTCTTGCTCCCCTGTCAGCTTTATACCGTCAACGTCGGCAACAAGCGAAACAACGTCTTCACCTTTTTCCGCAGCCAATAACAGCTGGGTAAGCAGATCTTCATTACCGTCCGTCGCACGGAAAGTGATCGCTACGCTCTCGCTTACGATCCCGACCGTACCGCCTACCGTCTTGATACAGGACGCGGGAAAAGTCAAGGTCTTTTCCTCGGAAAGCGCCACTGTTACGGTAAAGCTATCAATCGCATTGCCATCCGCATCCGTCACCGTATATGCCTGATACGCCTTGGGCAGCGACACCTGAAAACTCGCCGTTCCGTCCTCGCCCGCAAGAAGCGTTTGCACAGAAAAGCTGTCAAGCGTAAACGACGTCATATCGTTCATTTCCTCCGGCGTGCCGCGCACGGTAACAGAGGCGGGGAATACCGAAACGTCCTTATCAGTAAGTCCGTCTTTATCGTAAATGACAACGGGTAACGTCTTTGTTTGATAGATCGGCACCGTCACGGTAAGGGTACTGAGAATCACTCCGCTTTTCGTCAGCATAACCACCTTACAGGAGGAAATGTTTACAACGTCACCCGCCGCATCAAGCGCTTCCACCGCAGCCGTAAGCGTGGTACTGCCTTCAAGCGTGAGCGACTCGCGCGAGAGGATTTTAATATTTTCAATGCGGTCAAGTACCATTGTCGGACCTTCGAGCGTCAAAGATGCCACGTTCAGAACGATATTTTCATAATCAATCTCACAGGATGCAGGCAGAACAAAGGTATCAATGACTACATTTGAGTAATCAAGCGAAAAACTCTTTTCTGCAATGGTATCAACGGTAATTTCCACCATGCGCGTACCCATCGGCGCATCCGAAAGTCCGGTGGGAATATCATAATAGAGCGTGCGATAATACACACCGGGACCGGTTATATCGGAAATATTGATATACGCCTTAATGTCATCGCTTGTCACGCCGGAAAGCGCGCCGCGCGTACCCTTCAGCGTAACGTCAATATTGAAAAAGCTCATATTCTGAACGGCAAGATCGCGGCTTGCGATAGTCTCGCCGCCCCGTATTTCAATCGGAATCAGCTCAAATTTCATTTCCTCCACCTTCGTCGCATCATTGGTGGCGAAAACGTAAAACCAGAATAAAAAGGCAATCAAAAGAGTAACGATCTTCGCAACCGTATCCATGATACGGGTCTTTTTTTGCTGTACAATTTCCTCGCCGGATGCCTGCGGCTTTGGAATATCCGTATAGTCCTGATACTTCTCACTCATTTGCCGTCACCCTCCTCTTTTTCATTCTTTTTACCCATAAAACCGCCGATCTTGCGGAAGAACGCGGTCACGGTAGGCTTTCCGTTTTTCTCACCGCGCGTAACCATCGCATCGGTCAGAACCTTCTGAAGCTTACCGTAGTCAAAGTTTCTCGTCAGAACACCGTCCTGCGCTACCGAAATCGTACCCGTTTCCTCGCTGACGACGATGACCACCGCATCCGAGTTTTCACTCATACCGATCGCGGAACGATGGCGCGTACCAAGATCCTTCACAATATCGGGATTGGTCGAAAGAGGAAGAAAACAACCCGCCGCAACAATCTGCATATTACGAATGATCACAGCGCCGTCATGAAGGGGTGCTTTATCAAAGAAAATATTTTTGAGAAGATAGCTCTTGACGCTCGCATTGATCTCAGTACCGCTCTTGATAAAGCCGTCAAGATTAGTATAGCGTTCAACGACAATGAGAGCTCCCGTACGATCAAGCGCCATATCGCAGACCGCCTCACAGATATTGGCAATTACATCGTTATACTCGGCAATCGCCTTTGAGTCGGTCAGGCTTTTGATCGAGCGAAGCGGCTCGCCGCCCACCTTTTCCAGTGCCGAGCGAAGCTCGGGCTGAAAGACCACGACAAGCGCAATCAACCCGACCTGAAGTACGTTCTGCAAAATAAACTCCAGCGCAATCAGATTGAAAAACTCGCTGATAAAGCGAAGCGCAAAAAGGATCATAACGCCGATAGCAAGCTTTGTCGCGCGGCGCTCGCGGATAAACTTGTAAACCATATAAAACATGATCCAGACAAGACAGATATCCAGAATATCAAGAATGCCAATTTCGGATATATAACCGAACAATTCCTTTAGCTTTTCCATATCAAATTACCCTTCCGTAACGGTAGTACCGTCTTCAAAAATCGTATCAATCGCAAGCAGGCGATCTAAAAAAACGCTGAATGCGCGGCAATCGGCAAGCAGGACTTTTTCCACTTCTTCACGGTCAAGCTTGCCAAGCATCGGCGGCTCGTAATGCGCCTTTTTACCGTGAAGCGCAATATGTAAACTGTTGCCGATAAAATAAAACATAAGATCGCCCCGAAGCTCATAATTGAGAGCAAGGATCGCTTCACGGACGAAAGGCGATAAAAACGCCTCTGCCGCCGCTTCGTTTTCGGCATACACCTTAAAAAATCGGGAAAATTCTTCATCGGATACCGTTACGCGATCAAGATCGGGATTTTCCCCGCGCGGCTTTTGCGCATTCAGAAACGATTTTTCCTTAATCTGAATCGGAAAACAAAACGGCTTTTCAAAATTGAAGATCATCCACGTCCCTGAAAAATAGGTAACGCTTGCCATCCTTTTTCCCTGACGGATAACGTTTTTAAGAAGTACGTCCGCCATCGAAAAAGAAACGGAATGATAAACGCCCTCCCGATATTCCGCCGAACTGTAATCATTACCCATAAAGATCATATCCGTATTTTCGATCACAGATCGGGGGAGTGCGCGCTCAGGCTCATAGCTCACGTTCTCAAATACCGCCAACATCACGCTTTCCGGAATCCGTCTGTAAAAAAGCCGTTTGTAAGACGACACTGCCAGAAAAATGAAAAGAAGACCGATCAGTAAAAACAGAAGAGAACCGCCTGTGCAAAGCACACGGTAAAACACACCGTCTATCAGAATCATCGACAAAAACGCCGAAATGAGAAAAACGATTGTCATACAGGACCAAAGCAAAATGCGCCGCCTGATACGGTCAAGACGTTTGAAAATATCCATATTCGATTCCCCCCTTTCAAGCATCGCGGCAAACCGGAACACTCCGCCTATTATATATATAAATATCTAATATATTATACCGCGTTTCTATCCCTCTGTCAATAAATCAAGATAAAAAAATACAACTTTCTCACAAAATAAAGCAAAAAAAACGCATTATTTTTCCCGACGGTCTTCCCGGGCGATCATTTCGTAAAGAGTTGCCATCGCCTCTTTGAGTCCGCCGAGCGATCCGATGAGTCCCTCCTTCACCGCTGTCTCGCCGTCAAGCACACTGCCGATATCTGTGGCAAGCTGATCGGGCACGCTCATAAGTTCGGAAAGACGGTCGGAAGCAATCTCGGAATGCGACACGATAAAGCGATTGATACGGCTCTGCACCCCTTCCAGATAGGCATAAGTCTGCTCCGCGCCAATCACCGTGCCGTTAATTCTGACGGGGTGCAGGGTCAAGGTTGCGCTTGGCACGATAAAGGAACGCTTCGCGCTGACGGCAAGCGGCACGCCGATCGAATGTCCTCCTCCGAGAACGAGCGAAACGGTAGGCTTTTTCAGCGAAGCGATCAACTCGGCTATGGCGAGCCCCGCTTCAACGTCGCCGCCAACAGTATTCAGCAAAACGAGAAGTCCTCCCACACGGACATCCTCCTCAAACGCCACAAGCGAGGGGAGAATTTCCTCATATTTCGTCACCTTCTGCCCTTCGGATAGCGCTGTGTGTCCCTCAACCTGCCCGATGATCGAAAGCGAGCGAATCGAGCGCTTTTGTTCACACGTTTCACATTCCGCCTGCGAAAATTCCAAGTCTTCGTTCAAAAAATCGACCTTTTTCATAAAATTTTCTTCCTTTCTTGTTTACTTTTTTTAAAACCTATGCTATACTGTATGAAGAATACAAATAGTATGGTCGTTTTTCGGCTGAATACCAAAGAATACAGGAGTAAAAATATGGAAACCTTTATTGTAGAAACCTCTGCCCGCCACATTCATCTTTCGCAAGAGCATATCGACATTCTCTTTGGCGAAGGCTATACCCTCACCAACAAAAAAGACCTCTCTCAGCCCGGTCAGTTCGCTTGCGCCGAACGCCTTGACGTCGTTGGTCCTAAGAAGACTATCGCAGGCGTTTCGATCCTCGGTCCTGCTCGCCCCGCAAGCCAGGTTGAAATCTCTCTCACCGATGCAAGAACCCTCGGCGTTGCCGCCCCTGTCCGTGAAAGCGGCGATACCGCAGGCACACCCGGCGTTAAACTCGTGAATCCCCTGAACGGCGCATCGGTAGAGCTTACCGAAGGCGTGATCGTAGCAAAACGCCACATTCACATGACTCCCACAGATGCCGAAACCTTTGGCGTATCCGACAAGGAAATCGTTTCTGTCAAGGTCGATACCGACGGCAGAAGCACAGTATTCGGCGACACTGTTGTCCGCGTTAACAAGAACTTCGCGCTCGCGATGCACATCGACACCGACGAAGCCAACGCCGCTTGCGCATTTGCCGGCACGGTTGGTTACATCGTAAAGTAAAAACGCAACGTAATCCAAAATATAACACATCAAAAATCCCGTCAGCTTAAAAAGATGACGGGTTTTTTCTTATACTTTGAGTCGAAATATCATGAAAGCCGGAGAATACTTGTGCATTTTCACTGATTTCTATTGACTTTTTGGGTTGATATGCTATGCTGAAGCCATTACACAAAAAAAATAATGACTACGAGATATTTGAATTATGCTCCGGGGATCATTCGGTATCCCAATCGCCCGGCTTTCCTTGCGGCAATCACATACACATCAACAAACGTTTCTCAATCGTTGTCCTTTCCCGGATTACATCCTTGTCATATCAAACCGTTTCTTCCGATACGTTTATCTGAGCAAAGCGTTCTTCGCTTTTTCCGTCATAATCATTTCTTCGTAGCTCCAAATTTTGGGTTGTCGGTATGTGGAAACTTTTAAAAAGCGCAAAAAAACCGCCGATTTCCGGCGGTTTTTTATATTCATATCACATTACATTGCCTTTTCAACCTTATCCGCAATACCCTCGGCAGTAAGACCGAAGTATTCAAGCACGGCATCAGACGAGCCGGAAAGACCAAAGGTATCGTTGACACCGACTCTCGTCAGCTTGCAGGGCGCAGTTTCGCAAAGCACCTCGGCAACAGCCGAACCGAGCCCCCCGATAATCGAATGCTCCTCGACTGTTACAATATTCTTCGTCTTCTCGGCATATTGGGCAATCAATTCTCTGTCAATCGGCTTGATGGTATGAATGTTGATAACAGCCGCATCAATACCCTTCTCTTTGAGAAGCTCTCTTGCCGCTAAAGCCTTTGCGACCATAAAACCTGTCGCAACAATGGTAACATCCTTACCGTCGGCAAGAACAACGCCCTTGCCAAGCTCAAACTGATAATCAGGCGCATTGACGGCAGGCGTATTGGGACGGCTCAATCGGAGATATACAGGTCCGTTTACCTCAAGAAGCGCCGCTGCAGTTGCCTGTTCTGCTTCGATCGCATCGCAAGGCGAAATAACCGTCATATTGGGAACTACGCGCATCAAGGCAATGTCCTCACAGCACTGATGCGAAGCACCGTCTTCACCAACCGACACACCTGCGTGAGATGCGCCGATCACAACGTGAAGATTGGGATAAGCGATCGAGTTACGGATCTGCTCATATGCTCTGCCTGCCGTAAACATAGCATAAGACGAGGCAACAGCGGGAACGCCCGTAGTGGCAATACCTGCCGCCACGCCCATCATATTGGCTTCAGCAATGCCGCATTCAATATAACGCTCGGGAAATGCCTTTCTGAAATATTCCACCTTGACTGAGTCGGCAAGATCGGCGGAAAGTACGTAAAAATCGTGCTTTTTGCCAAGCTCGACCAACGCTCTGCCATAAGCTTCTCTCGTTGCAATATCAGCCATTTTCTCATCCCCCTTAATTTGCTTCAATTTCGGCGCAGGCAGCAGTATACTGCTCCGCGTTCGGCGCGTTACCGTGCCACTTGGGATTACCCTCCATAAAGGAAACACCCTTGCCTTTGACCGTATGACAAATCATAACCGAAGGCCCGCTCTTTGCCTTGAGCGACGTAAGCGCACCCTCAATCGCCTCAAAATCGTGACCGTCGATTTCTTCGGTATTCCAACCGAATGCCTCAAATTTGGCCTTGATATCAAGCGTCTGACTGAGTTCATCGGTAGGACCGGAAAGCTGTACCTTGTTGAAATCCACAAAAACGTAAAGATTGGAAAGCGCATAATGATTGGCAAGCATAACCGCTTCCCAGATCTGTCCTTCCTGCAATTCACCGTCGCCAACGATGCAGTAGACGTTAAACTTTTCCTTGCCGCTGATCGCCATACCGCATGCAGCGGAAAGTCCCTGTCCGAGCGAACCTGTTGACATATCGACACCGGGTGTCTTCAAGGATGAGGGATGTCCCTGCAAGATCGAACCGACACGGCGAAGAGTTTTCATGGTATCTTCAGGGAAAAAGCCCTTTTGTGCAAGAGCTGCATAGATTGCAGGCGCGGCATGTCCCTTCGACAGCACAAGGCGATCACGCATAGGATCGTCGGGATTTTCTGCCGATACGTTCATTTCAACAAAATAAAGATAGGTTACGATTTCCGCAATCGAAAAAGAACCGCCGGGATGGCCGCTTTTCGCAGAATAAATGCCTTCCAGCGAAAGAAGTCTGTTTTTTTTCGCTTTTTCTTTCAAAGCGATCAACTGCTCGTTAGTCAAGAAAGCCTCCTTGTGCATCGGATGATGCAATTAATCAATATGATACATCATCATATCACAAAACACTGCTCTTTTCAATAGTTTTTTCCGAAAATCCCAAAAAACTTCAAAAATCTTTGAAAATGAACGAAAAATGTCCGATAAAAGCTAAGAAGCGCAACCAACGGGCGCGTTTTTTGAAAGCCCTGGAAACGCAACCGACGGTTGCGCTTTGCCCCTCTTTTCATCGGCATTCGGGGCAAATCTGTCATTGTTATCATTATACCCGACAACACTGTTTTTGCCAAGAGAAGGCCAAAAACGCTTTCGTTTTTCCTCAGTTTCACCAAAAATCATTGACACTTTTGTTGCAATATGCTATACTGTCGGTAACGACAAAGACGGAGGCAATTATGGGAAATTTCATTTATAAAACAAGGGGCAACGCTTCGCCGCAAGACAAGCCCAAGGTGTATTTCGCCTGCCGACCCTGTGATCTTCATCTGTTTGATGCGATTGCCGACGAAATTCTTTCCTACGTCGACTGCGCCGTGTACCACGCGCCGGGGGATGACTTTGACCAAGACGAGCATTTTCACAATCTTAACGAAATGAACCTCTTTGTCCTGCCTGTCACAACCAATCTGCTGATGCAGGATTGCTACGTCACCCGGGTGGATATCCCGTTTGCCAAAATGAATCATATCCCCATTCTCCCCCTGATGCAGGAATCGGGACTCGACGAGCTTTTCAACCAAAAATGCGGGGATCTGCAGTATCTTGACAAAAACGCGCGCGACAATACCGCGATCTCTTACGAAGATAAGCTCAAAAATTATCTCACCGCGATCCTCGTCGGCGATACGCTTGCCGAGGAGATCCGAGCTGCTTTTGACGCCTATATTTTTCTCTCTTACCGTAAAAAAGACCGTAAGTACGCCAAAGAGCTGATGGAGCTGATCCACAAAAACGATTTTTGCCGCGATATCGCCATCTGGTACGACGAGTTTTTAACGCCCGGCGAGAATTTCAACGACACGATCGCCGAGGCTCTCAAAAAAAGCAAGCTCTTCGCCCTTGCCGTCACCCCCAACCTCGTCAGCGAGGAAAACTACATCATGACGGTCGAATACCCGATGGCAAAGGCGGCTGAGAAAACCGTCCTGCCCGTCGAGCTCGTCCCCACCGACCGCGCGGCTCTCGCGAACGCCTACAGCGGCATTCGGAATGCGATCAACAGCCAAAACGCCGAAGCCCTGCGAGATGCCCTGCTCGATGCCTTTCAGTGGGTCATGCTCCGCGATAACGACGACGATCCCAGACACAACTTCCTCATCGGTCTTGCCTATCTTTCGGGCATCGACGTCGAGAAAAATCCCACCCGCGCGCTTGATATGATCACCTTTGCCGCCGAGAGAGACCTCCCCGAGGCAATAGAAAAGCTCGTTACGATGTACGAAAACGGCGAGGGTGTCGAGCGTGACCTTCACACAGCCATCAAGTGGCAGGAAAAGCTGGTCAACCACTATCAGCGCGCATTTGAAAACAGCGGCAGCGAAGAGAACGCCAAAAGCTACATAGACGCTCTGCTTTCTCTCGGTGATGCCTATTTTGTTCTTTGTGACTATAAAAATACCCATGCTACCTTTCAAACGGCACTCGACACCACACTTGCGGTCGCCGAAAGGCTCAACCCAAGCTGGGCGCTATCCTATCAGGCGCACTGCTATGACGGCCTCGGTCAAGTAGAAAAAAGCACCGAAAACCTCAACACAGCTATGAGGCATTACCGCAACGCTCTTGAAATTCGAGAGAAAATCGCCGAGACAGACGAAAGTTTCGATGCCAAACGCAGTTTGTGGAACAGCTATATCCATTACGGTGATTTTCACATCGCTGCCGATGCGCTAAGTGAAGCCTATCGCGAATATGAAAAAGCTTTGTCGATCGCTACCGTCATGGCAGATACCGCAAATACGTCTGAAACCACACACCTTCTTGCCATCACGCATATTCACATCGGCAATCTGCTGAGCCACAAGGATATCGGTCCGGGATTTGCCCATATCTACGGAAAAGTGTTCCTCGATCGTGATCCCGAGACCGCCAACCTTCTCTTTGCCATCCAAAACTATACAAAAGCAAAAAGCCTATTGGAGCGCATACAAGACTACGCCGACAATACGGAAATAAAACTTGAATATACCAATATCATCGGTGCCATTGCCGATATATTTCTTCGTACCCAAAGCTTCACAGACGCTGCCCCATATGTAAACGATTCCCACGCGAAAGCATTACAGCTTTTCAAGAAGAACGATACGTATCAAACTCGCCGAACGCTTCTTTACTCTTATCGCCGCTCAGCGCATCTGGCAAAATTACAAAACCGCCTTGACGATGCCATGCACGATTATCAGGAAGCATTTATTCTTGCCAAACGGTTTTGCGAAACCTTGTCCACCCTCGAGTCCCGATATATTCTTGCCACCTGCTATGATGACTGGGGCGATGTCGCTTTCCAAAAAAGCGAATTTTCTCTTGCCTTCCAAAAGTATCGGGAAGCACTCACCGTTCGTGAGCTTTTGGCAAGAGAAACAAGCTCTTTAGAATCACGAAAAGCGCTGAAAGAAAGCTATAAAAGATTGAAAGAATTGGCTACCGCATACGGAGAGTATATGCTTGCGCTTTACTTTATGTTCGCAGATATTAAAATCTTGTTGATCGGCGGTGATATGCGCAGAGGTTTTGCTGAATACTCATACCTGAATACATGGGTACACAGTGACGAAAAACCGAATGTTTATCCCACCTATCTTCCCGAAGCCAATGACGAAGACCTTCTCAAGGAGCTCGCTATGCACGACCATCTCGTCCTGCGAATGCAAGGCGCTGAGGCGAATTATCTTGGCGACGTCAACTCAGCACTTGACTACTACGATCAATCTATCGAGGCACTAAAGGCGGTGCTATCAAAATATCCTGAAGGCACACTCGAGAAAACCCTCGTCCAAGAATATGCTTGGGTTGCAACAATAGCAGAAAACCACAACCGCCATACCGTTGCACTTTCTTATTACCAAAAAGAACTTGAGGCGCAAAAAGAAATTTTCAAGAAAAGCCACGAAGAAAAAGATTTTCAAAGAATTTACGACATTATCATCAAGCTTCTCAATGCGGCTCATAATTCAGGCACCGACACGGTTTCAATCATAGAAGACTATTTCACAAATACCCAAGATTTCTACCGCAAAAACAAGCAAGCCTATCTCCTCGACTTCATACTCGACGCCGCCACATTTCTTGCCAAAGCCTATCGCGAAGCCAAAGCTCCCATCTTCAAGCGCCTTGTGCTTGCAGTAAAGCGCTGTCGCTACCGCGCGATAAAGAAAAACGCCGATCGAAAGCATACCAAACAACCCCCAACAAACTAAAAAATCCGCCGAAATCGGCGGATTTTTTGAAATGATATCTTAATAGTTTTCTTTTCTGACTTCGAAGTAGCTCTGAGGATGCGCGCAAACAGGGCAAACCGCGGGAGCCTTCTTGCCCATTACAAGATGACCGCAGTTACGGCATTCCCACATGGTTTCGTCAGCCTTTGCAAAAACAGCCTGCATTTCAACGTTATTCAGAAGAGCGCGATATCTTTCCTCGTGTGCCTTTTCGATAGCGGCAACAGCTCTGAACTGATATGCAATCTGCTTAAAGCCTTCTTCTTCAGCAACTCTTGCAAATTCAGCGTACATATCGGTCCACTCGTAATTTTCACCTTCGGCAGCAGCCTTAAGGTTTTCAGCCGTCGTACCGATGCCCTGAAGATGCTTGAACCACATCTTTGCATGCTCCATTTCATTGTTAGCGGTCTTTAAGAAAAGTTCTGCGATCTGCTCATAGCCTTCCTTCTTTGCAACACTTGCAAAATAGGTATACTTGTTTCTTGCCTGCGATTCGCCGGCAAATGCCGCCTGAAGATTTTGTTCGGTTCTGGTGCCCTTGAGTTCCATAGTAGTTCTCCTTCTTATTTTAAAAATTAAATATTATTGTTTAGCTGCCCGACATTGCAGGCAGGTTGCGTTGACAGATAATTCGTAAATAAAATCACACGAACCGACCGCACGTTCCAGACATTGATTGAGACCGGGAACAAAAAGATCAAAAACGCCGCCGCAAACCGAGCAAATAATATGTTCGTGAGGCTTCACCGTCTTATCAAAACGATCAGGACCGTCTGCCACGCGGATCTTACGAATTATACCGTCCTGCACAAGTTCATTCAAATTGCGGTAGACTGTACCGAGCGCGATCTTCGGCATCTCCTTGATTGCCTCGGCATATACCTCCTCAGCAGTCATATGGCCATACTCCTGAATAATCGCGAGGATCAGCTTACACTGCTTGGTCAGGTATTTCAAGTCATCACCCCAAATTAGGATTAGGAATTATTCCTGATTTGATTATAACAAAGATTAACCCTCTTGTCAAGGTTTTTTCAAAATTTTTTCAATTTTTTTGAAAACGTTTCTGACAGCGCTGTTCGTACCTTGATATCAATTCGTACCTTTATATAAAGTATATAAAGCAGAAGTTATCAGAAAAATCTTTCAGAAAAAATTTCCCGAGCCCCGTCCAAAACCTTCAAAACCAAAACGGTGTATAAACCATATAATCTGAAAGTTTTACAAAAAAATGACTCAGACTGTTTATAGGTCTGAGTCAATCTGAAGTTTTTTAATCCCGTTTACTTCCCATAAAGAAAAGCGCTACGGTACCTGGACCTGTATGACAGCCGATCGTTGGACCGATTGAAAAAATCCTGATCTTTCCGCAAAGACGGGGCGCGTAAGCTTCAATCGCATCGGCAAGCGCGCGAGCATCGCCATAGCAATCGGAATGCGAAAGATAACAGAGCCCATCATAATCCTCGCCGCCTTCGGCATACGTCTTAAACTGTTCAAACGCCGCCTCCATCGCACGCTTTTTACCACGCAGTTTAAAACGGGGTACGAGCTTTCCCGCTGCATCCATATTCAGAAGCGGACAGATTTTCAGAACCGTCCCGAACCATCCCGACACGCGCGACAGCCGTCCCCCCTTCACGTAAAAGGTAAGGTCTGTCGAGAAAAACCAATGATGTACCTTGCCCTTATTCTTTTCAACCCAATCGGCAACGTCATCAAACGCCTTGCCGTCAAGACGCATATTCGCCGCCATTGTCACAAGCAACCCATAACCCGACGACGCCGAAAGCGAGTCGATAACCGCAATACGACGGTCAGGATAGCTTTCCGACAGCGTGTCCGCCGCCACCCTTGCCGCCTGTACCGTCCCCGACAAGCCGGACGAAAACGCGATATGCAGAATATCCTGCCCCGCCTCAAGAAACCCTTTGAAAAAGGCGATAAACTCATCGGCATTGACCTGCGAGGTACGTGGCGATGCGCCGTCGGACAGCGCTTTATAAAAAGAAGAAGCGGAAAGCGAGGTAAACAAATCGTCCTCAAACGCCGTCGAATCCAAATAATAATGAAACGGCGCATAAGAAACGTCAAGAGACTGCAACACTTCAGGAGTAAGATCGACTGTTGAACAGCAAGTAATTACGTAAGATTTCATAACAATATCCTTTCAGGTAAAAAATAACTTTTGCCGTCTTTTATTATATGTGACAAAAGAAAAATTACAACCCCAAAGCATGATACAGCACTCTATACTTACAAAAACAGCAAAAAGAAATCCGAGAGATCGCCATAAACAACTCTCAGATTTTGAGAATTGACCAAAACGTCCCTGAAAACGCCTTATTTCGCCTTACTGTGCCAGGAAGAAAAGGCAATCGGAATGATAATCTGCGCAGGAATGCCGATAAGATAAAAAAGCCAGGCATTCGTATAGGCAAGAAACGTAAGATGCAAGGACAAAAGAAGCCCCCACACAACAGCCGACAGATAGATCGCCCCCAGCTTTCGCTTTCCCCAAAGACAGTTAAAAATAAACAAGACAAGAAAGGAAACGGGCAATGCATAAATAAACGCAAGCCAAAAATAACGATAGAAAAACGCACTGACAACGAAAACCACGAGGGCAAGCGACCATACGCCAAGAAAAGACAAAAGCATCACAAGCCGTTTCACTTTGCCGGAAGAATTTTCAATCGGCTTATCCTCCTCGCAAGGCAGAAATTCTTCATCGTCATGTGACCTCAGGATAAAATCGACCGTAACGCCGAAAATCTCAGCCATCTGCAACAGTACGTAAGCATCGGGAATCGCCTCGCCGCGCTCCCAACGGGACACGGCTTTATCGGAATAGCTCAGCTTTTCGCCAAGCTCAAACTGCGTCAGATGCGCCGCAACACGCAAGGTCGCAATATTTTTCGCAACCGTCTTTTTGAGTTCGGTCATACTCCGTCCCCCTTTTTCTACTAAAATCGTTTTCTGCTACCGTCAGTATAGCAGATTTCAAAGAAAAATGCAAGTGCTTTACCGCGAAATTCAAAACGGCAAAAGAAAGAGCAATTTTGGTATAGTGTAAATATCCTATGTACCCCCAAAACGTTACTTCACAAGCGGAATTGAGTTTTTTCTGAATTCACTCGGACTCATGCCCGTCATTTCGGAAAAGAATTTCGTAAAGCGAGCCGCAGAGGAAAAACCGACGGCATCCGCAATCTCGTTGATACGAAAATCAGGCGACATCAGCAGCTTTTTCGCTGAATTGATCCGCGTGATCAGCACGTATTGATAGGGCGATACGCCCATCAGACGCTTGAACAAGCGAATAAAATAGAATTTCGACAAATGCACCAGCGAGGCAAGCTGATCAATCGAAATATCGCTTTTAAGATTTTCCTCAATATAACGGCAAGCAGTATGTACCGCCTCGGAATCCACGTCGCGCTGTCTCTCTGCCGACCCCTGCGAATTTCCGAGAACGAGAAGAAGTCCTGACACAAGATCGCTGAATAAGGCATAGCGAAGCATCACATTATTTTCGGAAGAAAGAGTGTGAATACGCTCAAAATAGCGCATAAACTGTAGCTTTTCGCTCACGCGGCGTATGTCAAATTCATCGAGCAAAAGCTTTTTGTAACCCTCCATCACCGCGGAATTAAAATGCACAAAATGAAAGCACCAGGGCTCTTTCGACACTGTACGAAATTCATGCTTTTCACGGCAATCAACAAGTGTCGCATAGCCCGCCGAAAGCTGACGGAGCTTGCCGTCCACCCTCACCGTACCCGAACCCGAAACGGTATACATGAGAAGATAGGTCGATTTGGCATCGCGGACGGTGTAATACTCCCGCCCTGCCTCAAAATAGCCCTCCTCGTATAAGCAAAAAGGGAAAGAAAGCGCCAGCGCATCCGGCGTATACACACGCATATAGGAAGCATCTGATAATTCCAAGCGATAATCAAGCATATCCGTCCCCTCACCTTCTCACTTTTCTATCAGTATATCACCAATTTTTTCCACTGTCAAGAGAACGAGAGCAATTTTCGCAAAGTCACGCGATTTTACGGCAAAAAATCGCACACGTCAGAAAACGAAAAGCGAGGAGCAAGGAGCGCACAAGTAAAAACGCCTCAGACAGAATCTGAGGAGTTTGGAGCTTGTCTTGACAAAAACGCCGCCTTGAACATACTTAAAAAGCTTTGTTTTCAATATAAAGCATAAGCGGCGCGTTGCGCCGCGAAGCACTCGCGAATTGCTCCGCATTTTCCGCTCATATGAAGCGAAGCGCACGCAAACCTTTCCTTGCGCCGAAGGCTCGCTTCCGAAGACGTAGCCCTGCTTCATGAGTTGCTTCGCAACTCTATTCATGTGAATCAGTGCGCTTCATTCCCAAAACAAAAAGCACCTCTTACGAAGTGCTTTTTTTCTGGAGCTACTACCCGGATTCGAACCGGGGACCTCGTCCTTACCAAGGACGCGCTCTACCAACTGAGCCATAGTAGCATCACAATGCTTGACCATTATAACAAAGGAAAACCAATTTGTCAAGTATTTATGATAAATTTTTTTTATTTTTTTAAATAATTTTATACCGCACCCAACGATCATCCAAATTTACAGGCGGCTTACTCGTCATGATCAGTATCGACATTTTCCAAGAACTCCTTATCGCGTTTACCCTCGGAATCGCCGCTCCGTAGGCAATTTGCTTAAAAGAGTCCTGATACGTAAAACACACCACCATTGACGGTCATCAGTTGACTTTTGACGGAAACGGCGGTCAACTCTTCGGCAATTACATTAAATGGCTGCTTTTCCGAATCGTTACCGTTGGTATTTACGCCTTCCGGCTTCAGATCAAATTGAAGCCGTGAGTAAGCAAGCATATTCATATGATCTGAACACCATAAAAAGCAGAGAACCATCATGTTCTCTGCTTTTTTATCAAAATGATAGCAACGTATACCCGAAACGAACCTTACACCTCAGGCTCAAAGCAAGGAATAGTCCTGAGTTTAAAGAGATTTCTTTCGTGCAAGGTATCAATACGCGCCTTGTATGCAGCATTTTCGCAAACACCGGTACGAATATACTCATCAAGCGCGGCATAAGTAAATCCGAGATTATCCTCATCGGTCTTGCCGCAAAGTCCGTCGGCAGGTACTTTTGTTACAAGATTTTCAGGCAGATCAAGCAGAAAACCGATTTCAAGCACTTCCTTAACCGTCAGCTTGCCGAGAGGAGAGAAATCACCCGCATCATCGCCGTAGCGCGTCGAATAACCGACATAATTCTCACTCCAATTGCAGGTATTCACAACACGTCCGTTGCGACTCTGTGAAATAGCATAAAGTGTCGTCATACGTACGCGAGGCGCAAGATTGACGCGCGTCTGCTCACTGATAGCAAGCTCTTTCGGAAAATTGTTAAGAACGCCATCGTAAGCATCCTTGATATTCACAACATAATGCTCAATGCCGAGATGATTGACAAGCTGATAGGAACAATCAATATCGCTCTGCTCGCCGTTGGGCATCAGAACGCCGATCACACGCTCCTTGCCAAGAGCCTCTACGCAGAGCGCCGCGGCAATCGAGGAATCTTTACCGCCCGAAATGCCAAGCACGGCATTACAGCCCTTACCGTTTGCTTCAAACCAATCGCAAATCCACTGAACACAAGCGTCCTTTGTCTTTTTAGCATCAAACATCATAAAAACCTCCGAATATGAAATACTGTTACTACAGTATACCACAAAATCGGTAATTTTGCAATAGTTTTCATACCTTTCACTCCGTTTTCTTTCTTGTTTTTTTCTCAAAAATAAAAATAAAAAAATATAACTTTTTTCAAAATAAGTATTGACAAACCGATTTTGTTATGCTATAATCAATCGTGCCGTTGAAAGAACGGAGCCTTGCACGCTGGTGTGGCTCAATGGCAGAGCAGCTGATTTGTAATCAGCAGGTTGATGGTTCGACTCCGTTCACCAGCTCCATATGGGGGAATTCCCGAGTGGCCAAAGGGGGCAGACTGTAAATCTGTTAGCTTCGCTTTCGGTGGTCCGAATCCACCTTCCCCCACCAACAAAAACCGAACATTTGTCTACCGACAAATGTTCGGTTTTTGTTTTTCCAAGCCGCAGGCTTCAAGCCTTCGGCTTGGTATATCATCACAAGACAACGTGCGGGGCATCTCATCAGCCCCTGCGGGGCAATATCTCATCACGCTTTAGCGTGCATAACGCATCCTCTCCTGCGGCTTAATGAAATGCAACACCTCATATTGATGATCTGTCTTTTATAAATCGTTATATCAGAGGAAAAATGCCATAAAACGCATTTTTCCTCTTGCTTTTTCACTATTTTTTCGCTATACTGTATCTATATACCTTATCCACACGTTGAGGACTTTTATGAAAAAACCAATTATTTTAAGTCTGCTCTTTTCCTTTCTCATCTCTCTTGGCGGTATCGCGCTCAGCACGGCATATCCCGAAACTCAAGCCGTAGCGCTCACCTCTTTTATTCTGACCCTCTCACTTTCCGCCATTCTCTATATCCTACATACGATTTTTGCCAAAACCCTTTTCGCAAAGCTTCATAACACAAAGATTGCTGAAGGGCAAAGCTATCTTCTGAAGCACCGTGAGAAAGCAAAAGAATCGGCAAACACACTTCTGAAAAAGCTGAAAACGCTCCGCGTGTCAGTCACCGTCTATACACTGCTCCTTGCCCTGATCGCCATAGCGCTTGCCTTTTCGGGCGGTATGCTTTATTTCCTCAGCAAAGCTTTCCTTGCCGTTGGTATCCTCGGCGGCGGCATTTTATTTCTTGCCGCCGGCGCGCGTATACCGCAAAAAAAGGAACTTTCCATCAGCGAAACCACCACCGTACTGTCAAAGGAGGACTATCCTGTCCTGCACACACAGATCGAACGCGCAAAAAAGGCACTCGACGTAAACCAAGAAGTAATAACCGTTCTCGCCTACGATGCCAACGCCTCGATCGTCACCGATCAAAACCGCTGTTTTTTAACGCTCGGCATTCTACTGCTTCATCTTTTGTCAGAAGATGAACTGTATGCCATCCTCCTGCACGAGTTCGCACACGTCACCGACAAGCATAAAAGACGGTTTACCGAAAAAGACCATTACGAAAGAATAGGGATTTCCCCTTACGGCGACGAGCGCGCCGACCGTCTTTCCGGTTTCTTTTTGCTCTTTGACCTTCCCTACGCTCTCTATTACAACGTATATCAGTACGCGAGTGCGATTTTGGAGGAAAACGATGCCGACAGCGCAATGTCCCGAAACACCTCTGCCGAAATTGCCGCCTCAGCACTCATCAAGCTCGAATACGAAAATTTCTATCGCTTTGAAAGCAACGCCGTCGATGAAATCCCCCTCTATCAAGCTGAAAGCCCGACGTCCGATTATATCAAAACTCATCTTAACCGTTTGCAGCAAGCGATCGCCACACGCAAGAACGATTGGAATGCAATGATTGCCCTTGAAATCATTGCCAATAACGCAACGCACCCCACCCTCAGAATGCGCCTTGATAGCTTTGGCATACAGGATATTAAACCGCTGTTTTCCGAAAACAACCCCGCATATCAAAACGAGCTTAACAAAGCGCTGGCAGCCGCAGAACAGACAATTTTTGAAGCGCGCGAAAAAACCTACGCCGATGACCGTCAGAAACGCTATCTTGATCCGCTGAAAGACGTGACCGCATGGGAAGCAGAAGGAAAACCGATCCTCGCTGAAAACTATGCTGACGTAATCGAAGCGCTCGAATCGCTCTGCCGTTTTCACGATGCCGAAACGCTTTGTGACGAAGCGATCGAAACCCTGCCCGACGCCTCCGCATATCAGGCATACTTCACAAAAGGCTGTTACCTTCTCTACCGCTACGATGAACAAGGGCTTGACTACATCTATCACGCCATCGAAAACAATCACAACTATTTAGAGGACGGTCTTTCGCTGATTGGGCTGTTCTGCTGTATTACAGGCAGAGAAAAAGCGCTTTCCGACTACCGAAGCCGCGCCCTCGCGCTCACACAGAAAAACAAGGACGAGGACGATAAAGCGGGTTATCTTGAAAAAGGCGATAAACTCTCGCGTGACACAATGCCGGACGAAATGCGCGAAGAAATCGTAAGGTTCATTCTCTCGGTCGGAGAAAATATTATCGAAAATATCTACCTCGTCAGAAAGACGGTTTCGGAAAACTTTTTCACAAGCGCTTTCATCGTTCATTTTTACGGCGGTACAGATCAGAAACGTGACGAAATTATGCACAAAATCTTCCGCTACCTCGACTCCTATCCGATCGAATGGCAATTTTCGCTTTTCGATTACTTTGAGGTAAGGGCAATCAAAGTCGAAAAGATCGAGGGAAGCCTCGTCTATACCAAAAACGATCAAAAATAAGCATATATATACAAAGGAGATTTTTATGGAAACCTTAGCTACCTTTTGCGAAAAAAACAACGTAAACCCCGAAAACGCGCTTGAACTCGTTATCGGTCAAGGCGGCAATATTCTGCCGCAGAAAACCGGCTTTCAGGGCTATTTTGCCGAAATAACCGAAACGTCGATCATTTTCACAAACGACGTATTGAAAGTGAAAAAAGAAGTTCCCTTCTCGTCCTTTACCCGCGCGGAATTTGGCATCGGTTCAGGGCAGCTCTGGCTGCAATGCATCGTAGACGGTTCATCCTTCGTCTTCTGTATGCGCCGCAAACATTGGAAATCGGAACAGGCAAAACGATTACTCCAAAAAATCGGCGAGCATACCGAAGTACTCGATATGAAGGAATACAACGGCTACACCGGCAAAAAATTTATTTTCTATATGTGGAAATAATTATCCGAAAGAAGCTGTTGCATTAAGAACATTTTGCAGAAAGTTTGAACGCAAGAAAGCCTTTCTTTACACAAGGGAGGCTTTTATGCAATTATTTGCGACGTACACAAAATCCGCGGTATCTTTCTCTTTTTGAAAACGTTGTCACCACACAAAGCGGTACGCTTTACATCCGAAAATCTTATATAAAAGATAATCTTTCCAACTACAAAAAAAGAATGAAGGTGAAATCATGAAATACGAATACCTGACCTTACAATCCTTTTTTCACTCCCGTCCCGGTAATTTTAACGTGTATAAGCCAACCATTCCCGGCTCAGTGGGAAATGGAAGTAGCTCTATAAACGCCGCCAATCTCAACGACGCTATGGTAAAGCTTGGCAAAGAAGGCTGGATGCTCGTCTCAACCACCCAAACGTCAAGCGAAGGTCTCTTATTGTTCTTCAGACGAGAACTTCGCTGAAAAACTGCATAAAACCCTTCAGATTTTTAAAAAATCGGAAGGGTTTTATGCAGTTTCACAAAGTATTTTGGCATTTCTCCGCCACTTTTCGCCCTATTGTTTCTTGACAAGCCAGGAAAAGCGTGCTACAATGATAAAAAATAAAGAGAGACACACGGTATACTCCTGACAGTAAACATTGGCAACAGCCGCATTGCATCCGACGGCTTTTCGGGCGATACGCTTTCTTTCATCGGCGTCGCAACAGCAGCCAAAATGACCGTCGTCGATAAAAAAGGACGTTTATCGGCACGTCAATTTTGCCGGGCGATGCGATGTAACTCGATTCACTCCGGGAAAGGACCGCACAGCTTTCCAAAATCAGCCTCAATACCTCAGCAACCGTCGTCTGCAAACATACGATCCTGCTCGGCAAGCATCCCGCTTAAAAAACTCTATCTCTTATACCGCAAAAACCGTCCAAAAATCCGATACTTCAAGGTATCTCACCGCATCAGCGATTGATATAAGCGTTGTACCGCACAAGCTGATGACAGCACAAGGAGTATTTTATGAAAACAGCAATCACCAAAAAAGAGAGAACCGAAAAGCTTGTGCTTATGGCATTGCTCACCGCTATGGTAGCAATTCTTTCCTATTTCGGCGGATTTATCAAAATCGGCGGCTTCGCCTCGATCTCACTCACACTCATTCCCGTTGTACTCGGCGCAGCCCTCTACGGCCCATGGGCAGGCGCGCTGCTCGGCGGCATTTCAGGCATCATTTTCTTTATGACGCCCGATGCAGCATTTTGGTTCGGACTCAGCCTTCACGGAACGATCATCACGGTTATGCTCAAGGCAATCCTGGCAGGTCTTTTAGCCGGCGTTACCTACAAGCTTCTCGAAAAGTTTAACCGCTATCTTGCCGTCATCGTCGCCGCCATTGTATGTCCCGTTGTCAATACCGGTGTTTTCCTGCTCGGCTGTCTTGTGTTCTTTATGGATACCGTCAGCACCCAAGCAATCGGTGAAGGTATGTCAGTCTTCGCCTTTCTTATCGTTTTCTACGTCGGTCTGAACTTCGTTTTCGAGCTCATCGTAAATGTCGTTCTTTCCCCCGCTATCCTTCGTATTCTCAATCTCATCCATAAAAAAACCGCCGTTTAAAGGCGGTTTTTTATTTCACTCTCTTGATCGCAAAGTCACAGCGACGACAGAGTTCTTCCTTGATACAGCGCCGCTCAAACGACTCCTTCAGGCTGACGGCACGGAAAGAGGCAAGAATGTCCTCAATCGGCGTTTTGAAAAGATTGCCAAGCGCAAGCAGCCCCTCGGCATCAAGACAGCAAGGAATAACCGTACCGTCGACCTGCACCGCTACCTGATCACGCAGAGCATAGCAGGAATGATGCTCCGAATAAACGGAAGCCTCGGGATCAGGCCATTCAAACGCATCGCCCCATTCCAGATAGAGCTTATCACGAAGCTTAAGCCCTCCCCTCGTTATTTCAAAAGCGTTTCCGAATTTTTCATGCAGTTTTTCAAGGATCGCCTCATTGAGTGCCTCCTTACCGCCGATATTCCAAAGGCGAAGCGCAACGATGATTCCCTTCATCGAGGCTTTATCGGCAAAATCAAGACAGTCATCAATATACGTGTCAAGCGACGCCTTCATACCGTTAGCTTCATACGCATGAAGCGAGATCGAAATTTTATGTATAGCAGGCGCGGCAAGTAATACCGACTCCTGCTTTTTTAAAAGCGTGCCATTGGTCGTCAAAATGACCTTAAAACCGATCCCGGCGGCAATTTTTAAAAATTCTTCAAGCTCAGGGTGTAAAAGCGGCTCGCCCATAACGTGAAAATAGAGATAGTCCGCCACGCGATAAAGCTCGTTTGCCGCATAAGTGAAGCTTTCCGTTGACATAAACGCCTTTTCGCGCTTGGTTTTATGACAAAAGCTGCAATCGAGATTGCAAATATTGGTAATTTCAAGATACGCTTTTTTCAAAGGCTTTCCCATACGTCCCACCCCTTTCCTTCTCTATTCTAAAGGATTCAAGACAAAAAGTCAAGAGAAGATTTTATGCTCGGAAAAGGTGGTATCAGGCGATAAAGACAGCGAAAAGAGCGAAAATTTATCATAAGTCGCAACGTGATAAGCAAGCTTTTTCCGATCGAGGCATACCGAATAAACCGTTTTCGGCATACCCGACGGCAAGCGCACAGAGCCCTCGACCATTTCAACCGACGAAAGAATGTGAAAACACTGCCGGATATCCCTTTCCGCATCCCCCGACACTACCGCATTTTTCTTCACGAATAGCGCGCGTACAAAACGCGATGCCGAAGAAAGATCCCCCGGAAGCCCAAACGCCGAAAGTCCTCGGCTGAACGTGTTTTCATCGTCCTTTGCGGAAAGATGACGGTACTGCTCTGCATTGAAAACGTGAAACGCATACGGCGGATTGTTCGTCAGAAGCTCCGCCTTCGACAAATAGCATTTCAGTCCCGAGCGACGAGGCTCGATGACAAGCGACTCCTTTCCGTCAGACAAAAGAAAATGAAGCTCGGCAAGAGGAAGATCATCGGTAAAAGGCGTTGCCACCAAGGTAATTTCTTCGAGTAAGCCCCTTGCCTCTTGAACGGTTTTCGCACGCGAGAGCAGATACGGGATAAGCTCATAGGGCGCAAGAGCGAGCCTTCCGCCGCCCTCCTCGTGATAATAAGCATTGCCGACAAAATTCAGCCCCGCCATGCACAATCCGTATTCATTCATCGCATCGTAAAACAAGGGATAGCCCTCGCGCACCGTCGCAATACCGATCATCGCATAATGGGCATGATCACACGGCAAATGCCGATAAGAAAGCGAAAAATCGCGCCCAACTATTACCACCGCCTCGTCATAATGATATTCCAGATCCAAATTACGTCCGAAATACCGCCCCTCACCCCAAGAAAACGCCGTACACATACAACCACCTCTTTTTATGAGTTATCTTGCCCCAAAAGATGCGAATTACACCCCGTAACAGCGTTTTTATCAGACCGTACCGAAAGGCACTCTGATCGCGGTAACAGTAGGCAACAAGCCCGCTACTTAAAAACTCCCCCGCGCCAAGCGTAGGGCAATATGAAGATTATGTGTCAGAGAACGGGAGCTGCTCCTGTAACGCTTTCTTTTTCTTGGTCACAGTACGATACCTCCTTTCCCTGATTCAAAATCGCGGCTAATATATCATCTATACTCACTTACAGTAATCACCGCTTTCATTCAGAATTTACCCGAATACTACACAAAGATTTCAATAGGTTTTTGTGAAATCTGTATAATTTGTAACGAAAATTTACGGTTTTTATTAACAAAAACAACGGTATTTTTGGTTTTATTGTTGAAAACCGAAAGGATATTCCATTTGAAGTTTTATGAAACGGTAAGAAGAAACTTTTTTCAAATCACGCCCGCAAAAAAGCTGAGAAGACCTTAGCGCAGTGCCCTTAAGGACACTACGCTAAGGTCTTCTCGGTTTGGGTTATTTCAATTCGACAACGGTAACGCCGCCGTCGCCTTCGCCATACTGACCGATACGGTAAGACGAAATACGCTTGTCCACGCGAAGCGCCTCCCAAAGATAGCGCTTCAAAGCACCCGTACCCTTACCGTGAATAAGTCTGACCGAGTGCATACCGACAAGAATGGCATTGTCGAGATAGCGGTCAACTGCCGCCCAAGCCTCCTCGCCCGTCATACCGCGCAAATCGATCTCCACTTTAAAATCCTTGGCAAGCGACTGCCCTTTGGCAACCGTCTTCGCAACCGTTTTCGCCGTTGTTTCGGCATCCTCACAAAGCTTCAGATTCTTGACATTCGTTTTGGTATTAATGAATCCCGTCTTCACCGTGACGTTACCCTTGGCATCGGGAGCAGACAGAAGCGTGCCGCGGCGATCGAGTGTCATAATAATAACCTCATCGCCCGCCTTCAAGGGACGAGGCAAAACGTAGCCCTTATCGCGCATATCCACGACAGGATTGACAAAATCATCGCTTTCCTTAATGCTGCGGCGGACGTTCTGCTTAGCTTCATCAAGATTTTTAAAGCCTGCTTTCTTTGCGCGATCAAGCTCGGCAATAACGTATTCACTCGTCGCGCGTGCCGATTCAAGCATTGCCGTCGCCTTTGCCTGCGCATCCGCGGCACGGCGTTCTGCCTCAGCAATCATACGCTTCGCCTCGCGCTCGGCGTTAAGAAGCCGCGTTTCATAATCCTGCTTAACACCCTCAAGCGCCAGCCGTTCTTGCTCGATCTTCTGACGCTCAGCCTCAAGCTTACCGAGTACAGAATCAAAATTGCGGTTTCCCTTGTCAATCAGCTGATCAGCGCGCTCAATCAGCGCCTCATCAAGTCCAAGACGACGCGAAATCGCAAAGGCGTTCGATTTGCCGGGCGCACCAATAATCAGACGGTAGGTAGGCGCAAGGGTGTGTATGTCAAACTCACACGCCGCGTTGCAAACACCCTCGGTTTCGAGCGCGTAAACCTTCATTTCAGAATAATGCGTAGTGGCAGCTACAATCGAACCGTAGGAGCGCACACGCTCAATGACCGAAACGGCAAGAGCCGCGCCCTCAACGGGATCTGTTCCCGCGCCAAGCTCGTCAAAAAGTACAAGACTTTTATCGTCGGCATTCTTCAGAATATGCACGATATTCTTCATATGCGCCGAAAAAGTCGAAAGCGACTGCTCGATCGACTGCTCGTCGCCAATATCGGCGTGTACCGATTCAAATACACGCACCACAGAACCGTCGCGGCAAGGAATGTGTAAGCCTGCCTGTGCCATCAGGGTAAGCAGTCCCAAAGTCTTCATCGTAACCGTCTTACCGCCCGTATTCGGACCCGTGATGATAAGAGCGTCAAAATCACCGCCCAGACGGATGTCGATCGGCACGCAGGTATCCTTATTTAAAAGCGGATGCCGCGCGGCAATCAGACGAAGCTCACCGTTTTCGGTAAGCTCGGGACATACGGCGCGATACTTCCACGACAGCTCCGCCTTTGCAAAAATAAAAGCAAGCTCGGTGATGTTCAGATAATTAAAGGTCAAAACCTCCGAAATGGCGGCAACCTCCTCCGAAAGCTCATAAAGAATCCTGTCGATTTCCTTCGCCTCGGCAATTTCAAGCTCTTTCAGGGTATTATTTTGCTCAACAACAGCAATCGGCTCAATAAAAACCGTCGCACCCGACGAGGAAGTATCATGCACAAGTCCCTTGATCTCGCCTTTATGCTCAACCTTGACGGGAATCACGAATCTGCCGTTTCGCTGGGTAATAAGGTTTTCCTGTAAAATTTTGGAATAAGCATCACCCGTAATATACCGCTGTAAGATCTCGCGCACCTTATTATTCGCAATCTTGATAGAACGGCGGATCTCGTAAAGCTTGGGCGAAGCGTCATCGGCAATCATATCCTCCGAGATGATCGCGCGCTTGATGGCGTTTTCCACACGCCCATTCGGAATGAGACGCGAAAAAAGCTCTGAAAGCGAGCCTGCCGTCGCGCCCTTATCACCTGCATAGGCAACAAGACGGCTTGTGACGTTCAGAAGATCGGCAATATCGAGAAGCTCGCGCGTCGTGAGCTGCGCGCCCTTAGCGGCACGCTCAGCCGACGCCGTTACGTCCGCGACACCGCCAAAAGAAGGCGAACCGTTAGCGGCAGACATTGCCTTCGCATCGCTCGTTTCCCGAAGCTTTCTGCGGACGTACACAATATCACCGTAAGGTGTCAAACGGCGGCAAAGCGACTTTGCCCCCTCGGTCGCGGCAAGAGAAGCCAGCTCTTCCGTGATTTTATAAAATTCAAGTGTAGTTAAGGCTTTTTTAAAATCTATCATAGCACTACTCAATTATGGATTGTAAAAAGGTTAGCGTGTCAAAGCTTCTGCCAAGGTGGTAGATAAGATATTTCTCGCTGAACGCGCTAAGCGTTGACAGAAGCCGCTCATCACAGCGAAATGCGAAAATACGCCGATCGTTTGCCGTGATAACGTAGCGAACAAGAGAACGTGTCGCCTCGTCAATTGGAACAAGCACACGCTCAAGCACGTCGGGAGTCTCACGTAAAGCACAGTCGTCACACAGTGTCACGCCCCCCGCAATATTAAACCAACAAAGTCCCTCGCTTTTACCGCACTCACCGCAAAACGAAGCGGTGGGCAAAAAGCCGAGCAAGGCGGCAAGACGAAGTTCAAAGACCGCCTTGATTTTAAAAAACGGCTCGTCCGGCTTTTCGGAAAGCAGGTAAAGTGAATTGAGAAGGAGCGACAAAATCGCCCCCTCGTCTTCTCCCTCGACGGTTACCGAAGAAATGACGTCGGCAAAATAATTTGCCATTGCTATAGCTTCAAAACGCTCTCGCAAAGCAAAAAAACTCTCGATCGGCTCTGCTTCTTCAAGCGAATACTGTCCTTTTTTCTCGGAAAGCATCATATCGGAATAAACGAACTGCTGACAGGAAGCAAAGCGGCGGCTTTTTAAGGAGCGCACGCCGCGGCAACGCAAGGTAACAAGACCCAAACGATCGGATAAAACGGTCAAAAGCTTGTCCGTTTCCTTATAATTCGTTTCTTTTAAAACGATCGCCTTAACGGAAATGGCAGAAGCCGCCATACGCGCCCCCCCTTTCGTTTTCCTTTCGGATAAAAATTTACTCCTCGTCGCTCGGTTTATAACCGAAATCGTATACGGCACTCGGTCTGTCGCGCCAATTTTCCTTGACTCTTACCCAAAGATCAAGATACACCTTCACGCCGAAGAACTTTTCAAGGTCTTCTCTTGCGTAAGTACCGATCGTTTTGAGAGCCGAGCCGTTTTTACCGATCAGAATACGTTTATGCGACTCCCTCTCGCAGTAGATCTCAGCACGGATTTTGAGAACGTCGCGCCCTTCCTTAAATTCCTCAATCACAACGGCAACACCGTGAGGAATTTCATCGTCACAGGTACGAAGAATCTTCTCGCGAATGACCTCGGAAGCAATCTGTCGCTCAGGCTGATCGGTCAGGGAATCCTCGGGGAAAATAAAATCACCCTCGGGCAATATTTTTTCCACCTCGGATAAAATGATTTCCACACCGTCATTCTTCATCGCGCACATCGGAATCACCGAAGCATAGTCCGAAATCTCGGCATAAGCGGTAATGGTCTCGGCAATCAACTCAGGACTCGCAAGATCAGTCTTATTCAGAACGAGAATAATCTCAAGTCCCTGTCCCTTGATCTTTTCAATCAGCTTCTTTTCCACGTCACCCGGTTTGTGCGAAACATCTGCTACAAGAATAGCGGCATCAACGTCGGCAACCGCGCCATTGATCGCCTTCACCATATACGTGCCGAGCGAAGTCCTGGGCTTATGCATACCGGGCGTATCAACGAACACAAACTGCGTATTCTCTCTGGTCAGAATACCGGTAATACGGTTACGGGTAGTCTGCGGCTTTTTTGAAACGATCGATACCTTTTCACCGAGCATTGCGTTTAAGAGTGTACTTTTACCAACGTTCGGTCTGCCGACGATGGCAACAAATCCTGTCTTTTTCATATTGTATTTCCTTTATCTCGTTAAATTCAAAATAGTTAAAATAGCTTCCTGACGGGAAAACATCTCGCTTTCCTCCGCTTTTCCTTCCTCGTGATCGTACCCGAGAAGATGAAGCAAAGAATGCACCGTCAGAAAAGCGATCTCGCGACGAAGCGAATGTCCGTATGCCTCTGCCTGCTCCACCGCCTTTTCAAGCGAAAGCACAATATCGCCAAGAACGGCATCCTCGCCATCCCCGAAATCCTCATCAAACATCGGAAACGATAACACATCGGTCGGTCGGTCAATACCGCGATGCTCTTTATTGATCTTGCGAATCATTTCATTATCAACGATCGTTACCGAAATCTCGGCTGAACGCCCAAAGCCTTCATGGAGAAGCGCCTTAGCAATAGCCTTTTTAATCAGACGGCGGTGAGAAAGCGTAAATTTCACCTGATTCTGACTGTTTTCGATCATTACGTTATGCTTCACTTCTTACTCCTTCCTACGATAGACCTTGCCGGGCTTTTGCCCGTTATGTCGCTGTGCCGCTCTATCGCGGCTTACCTTATCGTAGGCCAAAATGATCTTCTGCACAAGTCTGTGACGCACCACGTCTTTTTCGGTAAAACGGTGAATGGCGATTTCCTCAATACCGTCGAGAATCGAAAGTGCTTCCACAAGACCGCTTTCCTTGCCAAACGGCAGGTCTGTCTGGGTAATATCGCCCGTAATGATCGCCTTCGACGAAACGCCGAGACGGGTGAGAAACATCTTCATCTGCTCGGGCGTGGTATTCTGCGCCTCGTCAAGAATAATAAAGCTGTCATCAAGCGTTCTGCCGCGCATATAAGCAAGAGGCGCGATCTCAATAACGCCCTTTTCCATGTTGCGCGCATAACCTTCAGAACCCATCATTTCAAAAAGCGCATCGTACAAAGGGCGCAGATACGGATCAATCTTAGTCTGAAGGTCACCGGGCAAATACCCGAGCTTTTCGCCGGCTTCCACGGCAGGGCGCGTTAAAACGATCCTCGCCACTTCCTTGCGACGAAGCGCCGCCACTGCCATCGCAACTGCCAGAAACGTCTTGCCCGTACCCGCAGGACCAACGCCGAAAACCACTGTGTTCTTGGCGATCTTGTCAACGTACTGCTTCTGTCCGACGGTCTTTGCCTTGATCGGCTTGCCGCGCGAGGTAATGAGAACACAGCCCTTTTCCATTTCGTCAAGCGCCTCGCCCTCCCCCTCGGCGACCATATTCATCACGTATTCTGTCTTTTGCGCAGACAGCTCCTCGCCCAGCAGAGCGAGCTTTTTTAAATAGCTGAGTGCATCGTAGGCGTACTTCACGCCTTCCTCATCTCCCGATATCACCACCACACCGTCGCGGTTAAAGACTTTAACGTGAAAACGGTCCTCAATCAGCGAAAGATTGGCGTCATACGCCCCAAAAATCATCATTGCCTGATCGGCGGAATCGGTTAAAAAGGTTTTTTCTATCATCGGTTGTATCCTTCCTTTCTTTTGAAGAGTCGGTTACTGCCGCACAACCCCTTACGGCAGGTCAAACAGAAGATACTCCTGGGCAATATCCTCTATGGCGCGATAGATCACGGTAAGCGTCACTGAGTCGCCGTCGGTCGTTATGTTTTCCTGATAGGAAACGAGAGGTTCTTCTGACAGCCCGATGAGAATCTTCTCACGGGCAAGACGGATGGCTTCCTCCTCGGAAAGCGCAATTTCCACAGGGACGAACTCACGATAACTCACCACTTTGATCCAGATGGGCAGCGGCACTTTACCAAACAGCATCACGCGCTCCCTCGTCTCTATTCTATCACAAGTCAGGGGTAAATTTCCACACTCTTTTGAAAGTTTTTTTGATTTTGTAAAAAAAATCAGCGTTTTTTCCTCAAAATAGCGCCCCGTATAAGTTTTTTCATAACGGTAAAGCGCCTGTGTCACGGAAATCTCGTTCAGCGTTTCGGCAAGCACCACGCCTTTTGCCCGCTGATAGTGATATTTCTCATTGCGCAAAAGATTAACCCCCGAAATGAGAAGCTCGCCTGCCGACACCGTATCCCCCACCTTCAGCTTGCACACCCCCGATTCAAGAGCCACCGACACGATCACACCGTTTTTCTTCGCTACAATATTGGAAGGTGTACCGTCGGCAAGCGGCGTATCCTTTTCCTTGTGTTCAAGCACCATTGCCTCCACCCGATTACCGACAATATTCACGCCGACGAAAGCAAGTGAAGGCGATTTCTCGCAAAGGCGGTTGGCAACAGCAAGCGCGTCAATTGCGTTTGTCGGCGCGCCCTCATAGACACCCTCACCGCGAAGAAGCAACAAAACCTCCTCGTCGGTCAGCGTTTCATTACCTACAACGTCAATCTGCCAGATATACTGCCCCGACAGAATTGAAAGGAAAATGCCGAAAATAATACCGAGAAGCGCACCCACGCGATAACGGCGGAGATATAAAAACTGCGGCAATCCTTTCAGTTTTACGGTATCGGGCGCAAGCCCCTCTCTCGTAAGCTCGGCAAATAACCGCCGTTTTCGAAAGCTTAAACAGTACCCGAGCATCGTGTCGCCTTGGCGAAACAATGAAAACAGCGAAAGCCGTCCCTTCAGATAACGCCCCGACACTTTCAGCGGCTTTTGAAAAGAAAGCTCGTAATATCCCACAAAATATGCAAAAAGCCAAAACATATTACGCGCCTCTTTCGATTGCTACCGACAAAATAAGCCCCTTGATCCGCACTTCCTGACCGTGATAGGCGGATAACGTAAGAGCCCCTCCCTGAATCTCAACGGTACAGCCGACCGTTTCGATACGAATGCAATCACTTTCATATAAAAGCACACGGCGGCAGGGTGACAGCGTGATCTCCCTATCTCCCGACACGCTGATAAAAAACGGAGGCGACAATGCTTCGCTCTCCTTCGGCAGTCGTAAAAAACGCAAATTCATAAAAAGCCTCTTTCTTTCTTATATTGTCAATACCATACCTATTCGGAGGCATTATGAATCATACCCTGAAATCCAAAGAGCGTTCCTCTATCCTTTTGTTGTGGCTCATTGCGCTTGCCGTTTTCACCCTGCTCATCTATCGGGGCGATGCCTTGACCGAGGCAGCTTATGATGCGCTTCTCTTTGCCGCATCAAAGCTCGTACCCTCGATGTTTTTGTTTGCCGTGGCAACGGGCATGGCGACTGCCCTGCCAAATCCTGTATCCGACAAAAAACTTCCCCTTCTTTCTCTGCCGATGAGCGCCCTGCCAGCTCTTGCCATCGGACTGTTTTCAGGCTTTCCGATGGGAGCATACGCCTCAAAACGCCTGCACGATCGCGGTATTCTCACATATGCTACAGCCGAGCATCTCGCCGCATTTGCCAACAACGCAAGCTTTGCATTTCTCTATTTTAACGTTGGCTCACTGATTGGCGACCGCCGCGCAAGTCTTTGGCTCTTCTTTTCAGAAACGCTGTCATCACTAATCGTCGGCGCTCTCTTTATGCCAAAAGAGACAAATACAACACCTGCTCCCCTTGCCTTTGAAACCCCTTCCTTTTTCTCGCTCGTTTCAGAGTCAATCGTATCGGCAACAAACGCCATGCTCGTCTTATGCGGCTATCTCACTTTCTTCGGCACTCTTGCCAAAGCCCTGTCCATGCTTTCCCTGCCTTCTTCACTTTACACCGCCTTCATTCTCTTGTTAGAACCGACGGCGGCAGTACGCCATCTTGCCACCCTGCCCCAAAGAATCGCCTTTCCCCTGATCGCCTTCGCACTTGGCTTTTCGGGATTTTCCATTCTGTTGCAAAGTATGTCGGTCTGGAAGAACCGTCTGTCATTTGTCCGACTTTTCTCTCTGCGCCTTCTCATCGGACTCGTATCAACCGTCCTCACACTGATTTTTATGGCAATCATTTGACAAATCCAAAAATTCGTGCTATACTTATCGGGAAGACTTTTCAAAAACTTTCAGACGATACGTTACCGTACGATTTTTCTCTGTTTTTTAAATTTTTTGAAAGGCGAGGCTTTCCCCGCAAGTAAAAATAAGGAGCTTTATGATGAAAAAAATCACAATAACCGTTGACGGTATGCACTGTCCCAAATGCGCAGCAAAGGTTGAGGCGGCAATTGCCGATAAATATGCCGTAAAAAGCGTAAGTGTATCGCATACCGATAAGACTGCCACCGTTCTCACCGAGATCGCCCTCGATCACGAATCCATCGCCGCTACCGTAAAAGCCGTCGGCTTCACCGTTACCGACATTAAAAGTGAAGACGTTGAGAAAAAGGGAGTCCTTGCCAAAATTTTCAAAAAGAAATAAACACAGCAAAAAATTCTCACAAAAAAATCCCAACCGCATCGTTTGATGCGGTTGGGATTTTTATGTATCACATTGAAATTATACCTTCAGAACGCCTTCGGCGACCTTGCGATCAATGAAATTATGAATACGTGTCGCGGGATTGAGAAGCGAAGCGATCGACTCGTCGTGATTGAGCGTATCGACGATCAGCGCAACGTACTTGCACATATTGACCTCGGCGTACCAAGGACGTGCGATAAGCTCTGCGGGACGGTAGATCAGATTGGTGGTAAAAATCTTATCAATCAGGCCTTCCTCATAAGCCTTGTCCATGATCTCAAGACCGTTGCAGAAAAGACCAAAGGTCGAGAATACAAAAATTCTCTTAGCACCCTTTTCCTTGAGCTGCTTGGCAACGTCAATAATCGAGCCGCCGGACGAAATCATATCGTCAACAACGATAACGTCCTTACCACGCACGCTCTTACCGAGATATTCATGCGCTTCAATGGGATTTTTACCGTCAATAATAACCGAGAAGTTACGGCGCTTATAGAACATACCAAGATCGACCTTCAAAACCGAAGAATAGAAGATACAACGGCTCATACCGCCTTCATCAGGCGATACAATAGCAATATCATCGCTATTGAAGGAAATACCGGGAACGTTTTTCACGAGCGATTTGATCATCTGATAGGTGCAACGCACGTTTTCAAAACCGCTGAGCGGGATTGCATTCTGTACGCGAGCATCGTGAGCGTCAAAAGTGATAATGTTTTCAACACCCATATTGACAAGCTCCTGGAGAGCGATCGCACAGTCGAGCGACTCTCTGCCCGTTCTCTTATGCTGTCTGCCCTCATACAACATAGGCATAATAATGGAAATACGTCTTGCCTTGCCACCGATTGCGGCAATAATGCGCTTCAGGTCCTGAAAATGATCGTCCGGACTCATCGGAACGATGCGCTCGTACATTTTATAGGTCACACCGTAATTGAAAACGTCACTGACGATAAAAACATCGTGACCGCGCATCGACTGATGCAAACAACCCTTTGCCTCACCGCTGCCGAAACGGGGGCAGTCAGCCTCTACAACAAAGCTGCGGGGGGAATTACGCGACTCCATCAGATAACGGTCAACCTGCTTTGTAAAATCCTCGCAGCCACGCATACCGATTACACTAAGTTCTCCAAAAAGCTCGCTCATGATTTCCTCCAAAGAATCGTTGATTAAATTGAAAATAACACCATCAGTGTACCACAAAAAAACGGTTTTGTGAAGAGCTTTCGACAAAAAATCCTGTAGAAATATTGCGTATTTTGACAGAAAATTGTGGGAATTATTCACAAAACCGTTCTACCCGAATCAGTTTGCCAGCGTTTCAGGAATGAGTGTCAGGTCGTTTTTAATATTTTTCAAAATAATATAGGTCTTAGTCGCCTTTACGCCCTCAAAGCCCTTGACCATGCGGTAAAGCTGTTCAAGACCCTCCGAGGAGTCAATCATAATCTTCAGAATAAAATCGAAATCACCCGTTACACAATAACAGGAAATGATATTCTGTGTGTCATTGACAAATTTGATAAAGGAATCAATATGGCTGGGATGGTCAATCGAAACTTCCATAATGGCAGAAATGTCATTACCGACCTTCTTTTGATTCACGATCAGCGTATACTTGTCGATAATACCGCTCTGTTCGAGCTTTTTGATACGCTCGGTAACAGCGGAGATCGAAAGATCGATCTGATCGGCAATCGCGGATGCCTTGGTTCTTGCATTTTCTTTGAGGATGTTCAAAATCTTGATGTCAATAATATCCATTTTTTATTCCTTTCTTTTTATATGGAGGGATTAATTTCCCAAAATATCGTTGCTTCGACGGATAATGCCCATCGGTGTCTGCTGACAGTCCTGCCCGAGCGGATTATCCTTTAAAATACGGACAAAAAGCGATCGATCAAGCGTTTTGTCCGATGATCCGAGAATCACGCCGTCAATATCGTTGATGTCGACGACCAAAACCGTACAGCCGAGCTTATCCGAAACAGTCTTTGCTACCTCGTTTGGCTTTTTCGGACCCAGCACGACGTAGTTGTTATAGGGCGGTATCGTATTCTGCGTAGGACCGTCGATTGAGCGCGCCTTATAGCCCGCCACCTTATAAAACCATCCCCGCCGACGGAACAGCTTGCCGAGAGCAGAACAGCCCGCCGCAAAAAGAATACGCAAAACACCGCATTCACGAAGCGCCATTTCCATCGTTTCGGGAATACCGAGTCCAATGCCGTAAGGACTTTTATATACAAATTTCGTCAAAAACCTGGCAAGACGGCGCGGTTTAATATCTGCCATCGGAATGGCGCGACCTTGCGAGCAGGCAACCGCCTTTTCGGAAATAAAAAGAATATCTCCTTCCTTCAGATACGCCCCCGCGCTTTCCTTGGCAACCTTTGCAATATCGTCGTCCTTGACAATGAGCTTGGTTTTGATGGGAATGCGCTGATAGCTGATGCCGTCAAGTGTGACGGCAATCTGTTTTCCTTCGTTGATCGGTAATTCGTTCTGCATACTGTCCCCACTGATTCGATGTCCTGAACCGATTGAAATAGGCTCTGGAATGATTATAGCACACTTTTTTCAAAAATAAAAGAATTTTTTTATAATTTTTTTATTTTTTTTGAATTTTTTTAATTTATCATTTTTTATTGATAAATTCATTCACTCTCTGAAATTAAACTTCTGAAAAATGCCGAAAAACTTTATTCAAAAATGCAAAATATTTCAAAACACATCCCATACTATGATATAATCGTATCCCATACACAAGAAAGGAAAAAACGTGTCAAAAAAAACAAAAAAACGCGCTGACCGTCAAAGCCCTTCGCTTTTTCACGAAATGCGCCAAAACCAAAACGCATACCGCGTTTATCTCGTTCTGCTCGTTCTGACCGGCACTGTCGCACTTCGCTCGGCATTCATAGGACGGTGGGAAAACGTCTTCATTTCCTTTCTTGCCGTTCTTCTCTATTTCATTCCGCCTCTTGTTGAAAAAACCGCGCATATCGAATTACCGACAGCGCTTGAGATCATCGCCTTCGTTTTCGTCTTCGCGGCGGAAGTCCTCGGAGAAATCGCCAACTTCTACGAGCGCGTACCCATCTGGGATACCCTGCTTCATACCGTCTGCGGCTTTATGTTCGCGGCATTCGGTTTTTCGCTCGTTGATATTTTAAGCCGCGGAAAATCGAAAAGTCAGGAAGTATCCCCCGTTTTTCTCGCCTTCGTCGCCTTTTGTTTCTCAATGACGGTCGGTGTTGCGTGGGAATTCATCGAATTCAGCATTGATTCACTGATGCTCAAGGATATGCAAAAGGACAGCCTCATCACAAGCATCTATTCCATCCGCTTTGATTCTGAGAGAAAGAATCGCGTAACAGCACTTGAAAATATCGTCAAGACCGTAATCACGATGAAGGACGGCAATACCGTCACGATTGACGGTTATCTCGATATCGGTCTGATTGATACGATGAAGGATCTTTTCGTCAACTTCATTGGCGCTACCGTCTTCAGCATCATCGGCTTTTTTTACGTTAAATATCGCGGCAGAGGCAAATTTGCAAGACAATTTATTCCCAAATATAAAACGCCACCCCCAAAAAACGGTAAAGCATCATAAAACCGCCGCGGACAATTGTATCGTCTGCGGCGGTTTTATCATTATTGAACGCTTACTTTTCGTCGATCTTGGTATAGAGGATCGCGATATCGCCCAGCGTAAAGGTTTCAGGTAAAGTAATTACCTCCCACTTTGCTTCGGGAAGCGAGAGCATCTTACGAAGCGCATCCGTACCGACGGGGATCACGGGAGCAAACAGATTTGCCATATTCGCGATCATATAGAGGCAAGTAGCGGTAATATCACCGAAACGAGTGAGATCCTCCTTCGCCGCCACCCAAGGCTTCGCCTCATCGTAATACTTATTCGCATATTGAATGAACTCAACCATCGCCTCAGTAGCCGAGCGAAGCTCGCCCTTTTCAATCATATCGCCAATCGTCGTATACAGTCCCTCAACGTGCGCTTTCACCTCATCCTCGACTTTTCCGGCGGGAACAACGCCCTCAAATTTTTTCACAAGGAAGGAAAGGTTACGGTTGACAAAGTTACCGAAGCCGCCGCAAAGGAACTTATTGAAGGTCATAATCATATCGGAAATCGAGAAGTTAACGTCACGCTTCTCCGGATTGTAAAGCATCGTGTAGAAACGGACGGCATCAATGGGATAATTTTCAGCAAGGTCGCTGACCGAGATCAGATTACCCTTCGATTTCGACATCTTTTCATCGTTCATATTGACATACTCACTCGATACGATATGCGTGGGAAGCTGCATTTCGGGATCAATCGCCATCTGAAGCGCAGGGAAAATAACGGTATGGAAAGGAATATTATCCTTGCCGTGTACGTAGTATGCCGAAAGACCCGAGTCCTTCTTCATAAACTCGTTGAAATCAATACCGCGTTCCTCACAAACTCTCTTACAGGTGGTAAGATAGCCAAGCACCGCCTCAAACCAGACGTAAACACGCTTGGTCTCATAACCGGGCAGAGGTACTTCAACACCCCAATCGAGATCGCGGGTAACCGCTCTGTCGGGAAGACCCTGATCAAGATACTTCTTGGTTTCATTGATAGCGTTCCAACGCCATTCCATACCGTATTTAGCGGCAAAAGCCTCAATGCCTTCCTGAAAAGCGGACAAACGGAACATCAGATGCTTATTGGTACGCTGTACCGTCGCCTTTTTGCAGGTGCGACAAACCTTGTCAGTCATTTTATCCGCATCAAAGGTCGCCATACAGAACTCGCACTGGTCACCGCGCGTTACCTTACCGCAATCGGGACATTTACCCTCAAGCTCACGGTCAGAAAGAAACTTACCGCATTCCTCGCAGTAGTCCTGACCTTCGGTGGTTTCATACAAATACCCGTTCTTATCAATCATACCGAGAAATTCCTGCACCGTCTTCTTATGATAATCGGTGTCGGTATTGGTATACAGATCGAAGGTAAACATCATTTTTTCAAAATTGTCAACGAACTCGGCGTGATAAGTGCCCGCGATCTCGGCAGGCGAAACACCCTCCTTCTTGGCGCGCTCGGTAATCGGCGTACCGTGCATATCCGAGCCCGAAACCATCACCGTTTCATAGCCCTTCATACGCGAATAGCGCGCAAGCACGTCACTCGGCAAAAGCGCCGCTAAGTGACCGACGTGCAGATGATTATTGGCATACGGCCAAGCCGTACCGATGAGAACTCTCTTTGTCATAAATCTACCTCTACTTTCCTTCTTCTGTCACAGTACAAGATCAAACGTACAAAAAATTATTTTTCCTTATAGTAAAGCATGCAGTGGCAATAACCCTCAAAATCGGGGTCAGCCATCTGTGCGCGAAACTCCCTGCAGATGCACTTGGTATCTTCACTCATTTCCAATCGGCAGGGACAGTGCCCGCCGCGCGCGGCAAGTCCTTCCTTTACGGTCTTCACGACCTCCTCGTTTTCGTTCAGACGAATTTTCATAAAAACTCCTTCTTTTCAAAACACTACTTCTATTTTACCCTAAACTCCCAAAAAAAGCAAGACTATTTTAAAAGACTTTTGCATATATTTCGAGTATTCTTATCAGAACAAGGAGTCTTTTTATGCAAAAAGGGGAGCTTCGGCGTTTTTTACAAAATACACTCATCCTTTCGGCGACAGCAATTTTGATGCGCTCGATCTCGCTTTCCTTCAATCTCTATCTGAAAAGCGCGCTCGGCGAGGAAGGTATCGGACTTTTTTCGCTCGTCATGAATCTCTTTTCCTTCGCCGTTACGCTTGCCACGGGAGGCGTTTCGCTCCTGACCACACGGCTGGTGTCGGAGGCTCTCGGCAAGGGAAAGAAAGAAGAAGCACGAAGCGCCTTCAGAAAATGCCGGCGCTATGCTCTCTTTTTCGGAATTCTCGCCTTTCTTTTGCTTTTTTCGCTTGCCGATTTTCTCGGTAAAAGCGTGCTTGGCGACAGCCGCACGATCCCCTCGCTTCGCGCCCTTGCAGTAAGCCTTCCGTTCCTTGCGCTGTCCTCCTCTTTTTCCGGTTATTTTACAGCCGTCAGGCGCGTGTCAAAATCCGCAGCCATCCAACTTCTCGAACAGTTTTGCCGCATTTTTCTCTCTGCCGGCGCTATCACCTATTTTGCACCGAAGGAGCTGTCTACCCTCTGTCTTTTCGTCGTACTCGGCGGAGCAATCTCCGATATTGTTTCCTGCCTTGCCTCAGCCCTTCTCGCTTATCTTGATGAACGAAAGCATTTAGAAGGCAAACGCGCCGATCTTCCGCGCGAATATAACAAAAAACTGCTGGCAATCGCCCTCCCCATCGCCTTTTCCTCTTATTTTCGTTCGGCGCTTGTAACAATCGAACATCTTTTCATTCCCAAAGGGCTGATCCGCTTCGGACTTTCACAAAGCGAAGCGCTCGCCGCCTTTGGCGTGCTGGAAGCCATGGCGCTCCCCATCATACTCTTTCCCTACGCCCTTTTAACCCCCTTTTGCAGTCTGCTCGTACCTGAAGTGGCTCGGCAAAAGGCAATTGAAGACAAAACAGCGCTCTCACAAAGCGCCTCGTCGGCAGTCTCCTTCACCGCCGCTTTCGGTATCGGCGTTGCAGCAATTCTTCTCACACTATCAAACGCAATCGGTGAAACACTCTGTCAAAGCAAGGAGGCGGGAAAGCTCATTGCTCTGCTCGCACCGCTCGTACCCATTATGTATAGCGATACCGCCGTTGACTCGGTCTTGAAGGGCGCGAACGAACAGCTTTTTTCAATGCGCATCAATCTTCTGGATTCCCTTCTCGGCGTAGCGCTTGCTTTCATTACCGTGCCGCGTTTCGGTCTGTACGGCTACGTCTTCAATATCATCTTCTGCGAGATCGTGAATTTTTCCTTCAGCGCAACAAGACTTTACCGTGTCGCGCCGCCCACCGTGTCGCTGTGGAAAACGGTTGCGCTCCCCCTGAGTGCCGCCATCCTTTCCGCCAAGCTTTTAACCCTTTTGCTCCCCTTTTGCCCACCGGACGATAAATTATCCCTGTTTTTTGCCATATTTGTATTTTTTTCTCTCTATTTGTCCATCCTTTTCATCCTTAAAAAACTCCCCGTCATCCACCGACGCTTGTCAGCATTGCAAACGCACTGAACGTCGCCTTTGACGAATTGGTTTACGGCAACTAAATAAATCGAACACATTTTCATGTTTCTGATCGACAGTCTGCTTTCCGACTGTACCCCCCGACGAATTAAAAGCACTCGCAAAAATCATCAAAACCGCAAAATCCATTTTACGTCCCCCACCATGATAAAACCCTCTCCTTTCGGATGAAAGGAGAGGGTTTCATTATTAAGGCATATCGGTTGGCGTATCACCCGAAACGTCGTCTTCCGTATCGGAGGATGTATCGGTCGTGGCTTCCTCTTTTTTTGCGGCATAGGGCGCGCCGTACATACCGCCGTAAGGGGGGACGTTTGGATTATATGGCTGCTGTCCGTAAGGCTGCTGTCCGTAAGGCTGCTGTCCGTAAGGCTGCTGTCCGTAGGGCTGCTGTCCGTAAGGCTGCTGTC
>CAZMAF010000001.1:0-10781 GCA_964564225.1 uncultured Lachnospiraceae bacterium | reverse complement strand
GCTGTCCGTAGGGCTGCTGTCCGTAAGGCTGCTGTCCGTAGGGCTGCTGTCCGTAGGGTTGCTGTCCGTAAGGCTGCTGTCCGTAGGGCTGCTGTCCGTAAGGCTGCTGTCCGTAGGGCTGCTGTCCGTAAGGCTGCTGTCCGTAAGGTGGCTGTCCGTAAGGTGGCTGTCCGTAAGGCTGCTGTCCGTAAGGTGGCTGTCCGTAAGGTGGCTGTCCGTAATAGCGCGAGCGCGTATCACCAAGCTCGTATTCATTCATACAGAGAAACAAAATGCCCGCCACGATATTGGCAAAAAGAAGTGTCAGAATACCAATTCCACGAAGGTCGCGGCGCGTTTTCGCTCTTTTCAGACAGCGAAGGGCGATCAGAGAAACACTAAACGCCATCACGCCGCTGACAATACTGATAATACCTTCAGCAGCACTTCCCATCGCCAAAGTCGCAAGACCGGTAAAAGCAGACAACCCGCCCCAGATCGCGCTCAAAATCAAAAATACCTTAGCCGTTGATTTCATACAAACCTCTTTTTCTGTCACAAAAATTCTTTTTTACAGTATACCATAAAAACAGTCGCTTTGTCAATTACACAGTGAATAAATTTCTCTTGACAATTTCTCTATTTTCGTGCTACAATAAAGAAAACGCATTATGGGAAAAGGAGCGCAACTATGGGAAAATTCATAATTACGAAAAAAACAAGCGGCTTTCACTTTAATCTGAAGGCAGACAATCACGAGATCATCGGAACATCCGAAATCTACACCACCAAAGCGGCAGCACTCATTGGCATCGCCAGCGTTATGGAAAATGCTAACGTACATATCGAAGACACGACGCTTCAGGGCTTTGAAACCCTTACGCATCCGAAATATCAGATTTATCTCGATAAAGCGGGCGAATTTCGTTTTCACCTGAAGGCACGCAACGGCGAGATCATTCTTGCCTCCGAGGGCTATACCACCAAGCAAAACTGCCACAAAGGCATCGAAAGCGTCAAGCACAACGCTCCCAACGGCGAAATCGTAGAAGAATAAAAGAACTTCCTTCATCTCAACCGACCGTTCGGCAGACACACTTATTAAAAAAAACTGACATCGCCAGATAGCGATGTCAGTTTTTTTAAGATCAATCAATTACCGCCAAACAAAGTAGCAAGCGTATTATCGTCACCTGCTGTTACAACGTACTGATCAGCAGAAATATTTTCGGCAATCGTATTGTTGGATATCGTTACGGTTACGCCGCTGCCGCTGTAATTGTAAAGGGTAGAGCCTGTACCGCTGAAACCGATCAAGCCCGTTGATTTGTTCAGCGCGGTAAAGCTGTTACCGAAAAGCATGAAGCTTACAACACCTGCATTGGTGTTCGAGCATCTGGGGTCTTTGCCGACAAATCGAATCGTCGGATACACGCCTGCCGTGCCGCTAAAGGTACAGTCGGAAATCGAAACCGTCATATTGTTACTGTTTTCCTGAACCTGAATTGCACCGCGCGAGGTGAGGTTGGTAAAGGTACAGCCGGTAACCGTCAGAGATCTGTGCGAAAGAATTGCCCAAGCTTCACCGATATCAATAAAGCTGCAATTTTTAATCTCAGCAATGATACCGTCATTAGTTCCGCTTGCATCATCAAAGTTAAGCGCTGCTCCGCCGTAGAAAATACAGTTGTCAAATACGTAATTGGTAGATCTTGCGTTAATGTATACACGCTTCGTAAAGATCGTATTTTTGATCGTTTTCGTGCTTCCGTCAACACTTGCGATCGCATCAAGCTCGGCTGTCTCAATGCGGTCTTCTGCGCTTTCAAACAGCGTATAGCCTTCGTTCACGTCTTCGCCTGCGGTCGCGCCGTTGATCAGGACACCGTTTTCAACCGACACGTTGTTTTTCACAGCATCGTCTGCCGTAACCGAAATGAAGTAGCCGTTCAGATCAATCGTGTATGTACCGCTTGCAAATACGTCGTTATAATGCTCGCTGTTGGTGATATTCGTCATAGCAACGTACTTGGTAATACCGTCAACCACAGAGGTGCGATTGTCGGTGTAAAGCCCCCAAAGAGAGGAAACCGTTACGTTTTCTTCGGGATAAACAACCGTATTGCTTTCATCGAGAAGGTACATTTTGTTGTTTTCGAGGCTGTAGCAATAGTGATAGCCGCCGGAATACGTGGTGTACTTGCCGCTGAAGCCGTTTCTGTTGAGCGCATTGATTGCATCGCCCGCCGTAGCAAAGGATGCCGCATCACTCTCGATTAAGAGCGTGGTGTTCACGTTTTTCACAAACGATTTATCATTTGAAAGATTTGCCTTCTTGACAAGACTTGCAAACGTAGGGATCAAAACTGCTGCAAGAATCGCAATGACGGCAATAACAATGACAAGCTCAACGATCGTGAAGCCCTTTTGGTTTGATTTTTTCATTTTTTTCTCCTTTTGACAATTTTTAGTATAATCCAAACTCACCTTAACCTTTTACGCGCCGCAATCATTTTTGTTCGCCTGATATGGTATTAGGTGTACTTATACACCGGTATTATAGCAAAATTTTATATTTTTGTCAATGTTTTTTCTTGAAAAAGGCGAAAAAGGCGAAAAATCACTTGATTGAAAGACGTTTTTCCTTTTATAACATTTTTGTCATTTATTTTGTACACCTAATACCATATTAGGCGTGCTTTTTTTTGTCAAAAAACCAAAACCGCTTGAACCTTCTTCAAGTGGTTTTTTTCTGTCAATCCCTATATCATTTTTTATCCTAATGCCATTTTACAATTCATCCAAAACAAAATTAACCGTTCCCATTTCACAAGTGAAATGGGAACGGTTAATTTAAAAGCAAACCGGATATCAGAGCAAATTATACGGCAGCGCCGCTCAAAGTCGCCGCCATCACTGCTTTGATAGTATGCATACGGTTTTCCGCTTCATCGAAAACGATCGACTGCGCCGATTCAAATACGCCGTCAGTGACCTCCATCGAGGTAAGACCGAACTTTTCAAAAATTTCCTTACCAACCTCGGTCTTAAGATCGTGGAAGGCGGGCAGACAGTGCATAAAACGGCAACCGTCACCTGCGTTTGCCATAATTTTCTCTGTCACAGCGTAGGGAGAAAGCGCCTCAATACGCTCCTTCCAGACAGCCTCAGGCTCGCCCATCGAAACCCACACGTCGGTATACACAACATCGGCATTCTTAGTAGCAACCATGGGATCCTCGATAAATTCAAGAACTGCGCCCGTCGTTTTAGCAATTGCCCGACACTCGGCAACAAGCTCGTCATTCGGGAAATAGGCTTTTGGCGCGCAGGCAACGAAATGCATACCCATTTTCGCACATCCCACCATCAAGGAATTGCCCATATTGTAACGTGCGTCACCCATATAAACAAGCTTAATGCCCGCAAGTCTTCCGAAATGTTCGCGGATCGTCATAAAATCGGCAAGAATCTGCGTAGGATGATATTCATTTGTCAGCCCGTTCCACACGGGAACGCCTGCGTATTTCGCAAGCTCCTCAACGATCTCCTGCCCGAATCCGCGGTACTCAATACCGTCAAACATTCTGCCAAGCACTCTTGCCGTGTCAGCAATCGACTCCTTTTTGCCCATCTGCGAGCTTTTGGGATCAAGGTACACGGGATGCATACCGAGATCTGCCGCCGCAACCTCAAACGCACAGCGCGTGCGGGTGGAAGTTTTTTCAAATACAAGCGCAATGGTTTTACCCTCGCAAAGGCGGTGCGAAATACCCGCTTTTTTTTCTGCCTTAAGCTTATCGGCAAGATCAATGAGCGAAAGAATTTCCTCGGGGGTAAAATCAAGCAGCTTCAAAAAGCTTCTGTTTTTCATAATCAAATTCTCCTAAATTTATCAATATAACGTAATACGGTTATATATCTCAATTTACCGTCGCAGTTTTTCTTACTCCGCACGGCAGGCATCTATAATAACGTCGAGTGCCTCGTCGAGAATATCGTCAGGAATATTAAGCGCGGGTAAAAGACGGAGCTTCGTTTTTGCCGTCAGACAAAGCACGCCCTTTTCCATACACGAAGTAAGCACCTCGCTTACCGGCTTTTCAGTTTCGATACCAAGCATAAGACCGAGTCCTGACACCGAGCGAATACCGCTTTTTCCTGTAAGACGCGCCCTGATATGCTCGCCTTTTCGGATAACGTCCTCAAGAAGCGCCGCATCAAGACGGGATATGATCGAAAGAGCGCCCGCCGCAGCAACCGGATTGCCACCGAAGGTCGAGCCGTGAGAGCCGTACGTCAACGTATCCTTCACTTTATCCGAAAGAAGCGTTGCGCCGATGGGAAGACCGCCGCCAAGTCCCTTTGCCGTCGATACCACGTCAGGCGTAATACCGTACTGCTCGTAAGCATACAAAGTACCCGTTCTGCCGTTGCCCGTCTGCACCTCATCAATCATCAGAAGAATACCGTTTTCGCTACACAAACCGGCAACCTCGCGCACAAAATCCTTTGCCAAGACGAAAACACCGCCCTCACCCTGTACGCATTCCATCATAACGCCCGCTACGTTACCCTCTGCAATAAGCGCGCGAAGTGCATCGGTGTCCCCCGCCGCAATATGACGAAAACCGGGTGTCAGAGGTTGAAAGAGGGTGTGAAAATGCTCCTGTCCCGTTGCGGCGAGCGTGGTGTGCGTTCTGCCGTGAAAGGAATTGATGAGCGTTACAATCACAGGATCCGTCACGCCTCTGGTATCACAGGCATATTTTCTCGCCACCTTGATGGCACATTCGTTTGCTTCTGCGCCCGAATTGGAAAAAAACACACGCGAAAAACCTGTTTTTTGGCAAAGAGCCGCGGCAAGACGCGCGCAAGGCTCGGTATAATACAAATTAGAAGTGTGCTGTACCTTTGAAAGCTGATCGGTTACCGCCTTCTGCCAGATACCGTCGGCAATACCGAATGCCGTTACGCCGATACCCGACCCCATATCAATATAACGCTTGCCTTTCGCATCAAAGCACAGCGAGCCTTTTCCCGATACGATTTCAACGGGAAAACGCTTATACGTGCTTGCCACGTAGCGTTCATCAAGTTCTTTTATCGTTTCCATAGCTTGTTCCTTACCGTGTAAACATCGTGCCCGCGCCTTCGTTGGTCAGAAGCTCCATCAGGATAGCGTGCGATACACGTCCGTCCATAATCGTGACGTTCTTAACGCCTTTTTCAATTGCCTCAACACAGCAGTCGACCTTCGGAATCATCCCGCCCGAAATCACGCCGTCGTCGTGCAAACGCTTCGCTTCCTCAACCGTCAATTCACGGATGAGCGTGGTGGAATCGTTGCGGTCACGCAAAATCCCGTCGATGTCGGTCATCATAATCAGTCTTTCGGCAGACAAAGCACCCGCAATATACGCCGCCGCCGTGTCACCGTTAATATTGTAAGCATTGCCGAGCTTATCACAGCCAAGCGTTGAAATAACGGGAATATACCCCTTTTCCAGAAGATCAAGCACGGGAGTAATATGAATTTTCCTGATCTTGCCGACATAGCCGAGTGCTTCGCTTTTCGGCTCTGCGGCGATCAGTCTGCCGTCCATACCCGAAATACCCATCGCCTTGCCGCCCTTCATTTCCAGAAGATTGACAAGCGTTTTGTTAACCTTACCTGCCAGCACCATCTGTACGATATCAACCGTTTCCTTATCGGTCACGCGGAGTCCGTCAACGAAAACAGGCTTTTTACCAAGCTTTTCCATCATTTCGTTAATCTCAGGACCGCCGCCGTGAACGAGAACGATCTTAACACCGATCAGCCAGAGAAGCACGATGTCTTCCATAACCTGCTGTTTCAACTCCTCGTTGATCATCGCATTGCCGCCGTATTTCACAACGACGATTTTGCCGTTATAGCGTTTGATATAAGGGAGCGCCTGCGTTAATACTTCAGCGCGCTCGTGATTGGAAAAATTACCTTCGATATGCATTCTGTATACTCCTTAGGTGCGATAGTCACCGTTGATTTTTACGTATTCGTAGGTTAAGTCACAGCCCCACGCCGTCGCCGAGCCGTCACCGTCCGAAAGGGTGATCACAATCTCAATCTCTTTTTCCGAAAGGACGGTTTTGGCAATTTCCTCCGAAAACGCAATACCCGCGCCCTTTTCGCAGACGGCAATCCTACCCGCCGCGCTTCTGAAGCTGACACCGACACCCGAAACGTCAACGTCAGCACCGCTATAACCGATCGCGCAAAGCACGCGGCCCCAGTTAGCATCCGCGCCAAACATCGCCGCCTTCAGAAGACTTGAGCAAATCACGCTTTTGGCAACCGTCTTAGCCGTGTTTTCATCCTTTGCGCCGCTGACCGAACATTCAAGAAGCTTGGTCGCACCCTCACCGTCACCGGCAATCATACGGCAAAGCGCCACCGTCACGGTATTGAGCGCCTTCATAAAGGTGTCAAAATCGTCACCTTCTGCCGCGATCTCACAATTGCCCGCAAGACCGTTGGCAAGCACCGTTACCATATCGTTAGTCGAGGTGTCGCCGTCAACCGATACCATATTGAAGGTCGAGGTAATATCCTGCGACAGCGCTTTCCCGAGCATAACGGGCGAAATGGCGGCATCGGTCGTAATAAATACGAGCATCGTTGCCATATCGGGATGGATCATACCGCTGCCCTTGGCAATACCGCCCATACGGCAGATCTTACCGCCAAGCGTAAATTCCACGGCGACCTCTTTTTTAACGGTGTCAGTCGTCATAATGCCTTCCTCGGCATACTGACTGCCCTCGACTGACAGTCCCGAAACGAGCGCGGGAAGCCCCTTCACAATCGGAGTAATATCGAGAGGCTGACCGATAACGCCGGTCGATGCCACAACAACGTCCTCAGTTTTTATGGAAAGCTCCTCAGCCGTCGCCTTTGCCATTGCCGTTGCGACTTCAATACCGTCGGCATTACAGGTATTGGCGTTACCGCTGTTACAGATAACCGCCTGCGCGTAGCCGTCGGCAATGTGCGCCTTCGTTACCGTCAAGGGCGCGCCCTTGACGAGATTTTTGGTATATACGGCAGCAGCGGCGGCGCGCTTTTCCGATACGATCAGCGCAAGATCGCGTTTGGCTCGGTTTTTGCGGATTCCCGCATGAATACCGTTTGCTGTAAATCCTTTGGCGGCGCAGACGCCGCCCGAAATCATCGTAATCATCGTTTTATCGTCCTTTATAAAGAGAGACCTGCTATCTCATCGCATCCGAGAGAGAGGTTCATATTCTGAATTGCCGCACCTGACGCGCCCTTACCAAGATTGTCAAAACGCGCGACAAGCACGATGCGCTCGTCGTTTCCATAGACCGATACCGTCATCGCATCACTTCCCGAAAGGGCGGCAGCGGAAAGAAAGCCGTTTTCGTCGCCCGCATCATACTGCACGACCTTGCCCGTATAAGTAGCGCGGTAAATATCTTCAATAACGCCGAGCGCATCCTTACCCTCACAGGCAAGCATATCGGTGTAAAGCGGCACGGTAACCTCCATACCGCTGTAATAATCGGCAACGATCGGCATAAAAAGCGGTTTTTTGGTAAGTCCCGAAAGCTTCGCCATTTCGGGCAAATGCTTATGCGCTTGCTTCATACCGTACTGTCTGGGGGCTGAGAGGAGTGCCGATCTGTCCGCAGCCTCGTATTCCGAAATCATACCCTTGCCGCCGCCCGAATAACCGGTAAGCGAACAGGCGGTGAGGGGAGAGTCGGGCGAAATAAGCCCCGCTCTGACAAGGGGCGCAACAAGCGCCACAAATCCCGAAGCGTGACAGCCGGGATTGGCAATACGCTTCGACCCGGCAACCGCTTCTCTGCCCACAAGCTCGGGAAAGCCGTAGGTCCAGCCCTCCTTCGTGCGATGGGCTGTCGAGGTATCTATCACCACGGTATTTTCGTTTTCGATCAGCGATACCGCCTCAATTGCCGCCGCATCGGGCAGGCAAAGAAAGGCAATATCGGCTGCGTTAAGCGCCTCTTTTCTGGCGGATATATCTTTTCTGACGGCATCAGGAAGCGTAATGAGCGAAATGTCATCGCGCGCTGACAGTCTTTCCACAATGCGAAGACCGGTCGTACCTGCGCCGCCGTCTATAAATACCTTTTTCATTTTCCGAGAAACTCCTTTACGAGAGCGATCTGCTTTTCCTGCGAAGCTTTGCCCGTACCACCCTCGGAAATGCGCTTATTAACGCAGGTTTCAAGCGCGATCTCGTCGTAAACGTCTTCCTCAACAAGAGAAGATGCTGCCTTGAATTCCTCAAGCGTTAAATCTTCAAGAACTCTGCCCTCGTTGATACATTTGGCAACGAGCGAGCCGGAAATTTTGTACGCCGTTCTGAAAGGCAAGCCCTTCTTCACGAGATAATCGGCAAGGTCGGTAGCATTGATAAAGCCTTTTTGCGCCGCCTTTTTCATATTGTCACGATTGGCCTGCATCGACCCGATCATGGGAGCTGCGATCGAGAGGCAGAGCTTAACGGTATCAAGCGCATCAAAAATCGCCTCCTTGTCCTCCTGCATATCCTTATTGTAAGCAAGAGGCAAACCTTTTAAGGTTGTAAGAAGCGCCATAAGATCGCCGTACACACGTCCCGTCTTGCCGCGAATCAGCTCCGCCATATCGGGATTTTTCTTTTGCGGCATAATCGACGAGCCGGTGGTAAAATCGCTTGACAGCGAAACAAACTTAAATTCCCAGCTTGCCCAGAGGATCATTTCCTCGGACAGTCGGGACAGATGCATCATCAGAATAGCAAAGGCAGAAAGCATTTCAAGCGCAAAATCGCGGTCGGATACACCGTCAAGCGAGTTTTCGACCACCGCATCAAAGCCGAGAAGGGCCGCCTCATACGCTCTGTCGGTATCGTAAGTCGTACCGGCAAGCGCGCAGCATCCGATGGGAGAGGCGTTCATACGCGCAATGCAGTCAGAAAGACGGGAATAATCACGCTTTAACATCGCGCAGTATGCCAAAAGATGGTGGCTGAACAAAACAGGCTGAGCGCGTTGCAAATGGGTATAGCCCGGCATAATGGTATCGGTATTTTCTTCCGCCTTCTCACAAAGAGCCTTCATCACGTCTTTAATGAGCGAAAGCACCTCGGTTGCCTCGTCGCGCAGATACAGTCTGATATCAAGCGCCACCTGATCGTTACGGCTTCTTGCGGTATGTAATTTTTTGCCCACGTCGCCAAGTCGCTCGGTCAGAACGCTCTCAACAAACATGTGAATATCCTCCGCCGTCATATCCAAAGCAAGCGCACCCGACTCAAGATCAGCAAGAATACCGTAAAGTCCTTCGGTCAGCGTATCCGCCTCGTCACGGCTCAGAATGCCCTGCTTTGCGAGCATCGCGGCGTGCGCCACGCTGCCCATAATATCCTGCCTGTACATCCGCGAGTCAAATGCGATCGAAGAATTAAAATCGTCTGCGAGCTTGCTCGTTGCGCCGTCAGTGACGCCTGCCCAAAGCTTTGCCATGATCATTTTCCGCCTTTTTTTATCATTTTGCCCGATTTCGATCGGACTGTCGTCTTCTTTTTAAAACGAGAAACAGCACCGAGCGAGAAAATCCCTCGGTGCTTTTTCTTCTCAATTGTTCTTGTTCTTAGCATCAACCATAGCCTGTACCTTGATGGGCAGACCGAAAAGGTTGATAAAGCCGGCAGAATCCTTCTGGTCGTAATCGCTTTCACCGAAAGTTGCAATTTCTTCGGAATAAAGCGAGTAAGAACTCCATACGCCTGCGTTGATCATATTACCCTTATAGAGCTTCAGGCGTACCCTACCGGTAACCGTTTCCTGCGTCTTGTCTACGAAAGCGGAAAGCGCTTCACGCAGAGGCGTAAACCACTGACCGTTATAAACCAGCTCGGCAAAGGTAATGGAAAGCTTCTGCTTTTCATGCATCGTCATCTTATCAAGGCAGATCGACTCAAGCACCGAGTGCGCCTTGTAAAGAATCGTTCCGCCGGGCGTTTCGTATACACCGCGGCACTTCATACCGACAAGACGGTTTTCCACGATGTCAAGAAGACCGATACCGTTCTCACCGCCAAGCTTGTTAAGAGCGAGAATAATCTCTTTTGCCGACATCTTCACGCCGTCAAGCGCAACAGGACAACCCTTTTCAAAGTCGATTTCGACGTAGGTGGGCTTATCGGGTGCCTGAATGGGAGACACGCCCATTTCAAGAAAACCGGGCTTTTCGTAAAGCGGCTCGTTACCCGTATCTTCAAGATCCATACCCTCGTGAGACAGATGCCAGAGGTTCTTATCCTTCGAGTAGTTGGTTTCACGGTTGATCTTCAGAGGAATATTGTGCGCCTCGGCGTACTCGATTTCTTCCTCACGGCTCTTGATATCCCATTCGCGCCAGGGCGCAATAATCGGCATATTGGGCGCAAAATGCTTGATGGTAAGCTCAAAACGAACCTGGTCGTTACCCTTACCGGTGCATCCGTGACAGATCGCGTCAGCGCCTTCCTTCAGCGCAATCTCAACAAGCCCCTTGGCAATACAGGGACGTGCATGGCTCGTACCGAGGAGATATTCTTCATAAACAGCGCCCGCCTTCATGGTGGGGATAATGTAATTATCAACGTAATCATCGGTAAGATCAAGCACGTAGAGCTTGGACGCGCCTGTCTTCAGCGCCTTTTCTTCAAGCCCTTCCAGCTCGTCAGCCTGTCCGACGTTACCCGACACCGCGATAACCTCGCAGTTATTATAATTTTCCTTCA